>JAYNJY010000174.1:0-2722 GCA_038110665.1 Rhodospirillaceae bacterium
GTAGCGGAGCGCGGCGGCCGGCACGCGGAGCGCGTCGGCGCGCTCGCCGATGACGACCGAGACGGTGGCGGTCATGCCCGGCAGCAAGAACAGGTCAGAGTTCTCGGCGGCGACGACAACGGTATAGGTGACGACGTTGGCAATCTCGGTCGGCGCCTTGCGGACCTGTTTGACCTGGCCCTCGAACTCGCGGCCGGGGAAGCTGTCGACCGTGAACACGACCTTCTGGCCGTCGAAGATGCGGCCGATGTCGGCCTCGTCGACGCTGACCTCGACTTGCATCTTGCGCAGGTCCTGGGCGATGGTGAACAGCGTCGGCGCCTGCAGGCTGGCGGCGACGGTCTGGCCGACGTCGACGCTCCGGGAAATGACGACGCCGTCGACGGGCGAGCGGATGATCGAATTGTCGAGGTCGAGCTGGCGCTGCTTCAACTGCGCGCTGCGCTCCTCGACCAGGGCCTTGGCGTTGGCGACCTGGGCCTTCTGCATCATCTGGCGCGCCTTGACGGCACGCAGCTTGGCGGCGGCCTGGTCGCGGAGCGCGATGGCGGTGTCGACCACGCTCGGCGCCACCACCTTGCGCTCCAGCAGTTCCTTCTTGCGCTTGAAGTCTTGCGCGGCGTTGTCGAGCGCCGCCTTGGCGCCGTCGACCTCTGCGGCCATCTCGATCAGCGAGGCCTCCTGCATGCCGACGTTGGCTTCCTGCACCTTGAGATCGGCCTCGGCCTGCCAGACGCGGGCCTGGAAGGTGGCGGGATCGAGCCGGGCGATGACCTGGCCCTGTTTGACCGGCGAGTTGAAGTCGACGAGCAGTTCCGAAATCTGGCCCGAGACCTGGGAGCCGACCAGCACCATGACGACGGGGCGAACGCTGCCCGACGCGGAGACGACGGTGCGGATCGGGCCCTGGGTCGCCTCGGCCAGGCGGTAGCTGACCGCCTGGTCGCCGGCGGGGCCGTCAAGGAGGCCGAACCCGCGCGTCAGCCAGGCGGCGATCAAACCCGCCGCCAGGACGCCGAGGGCGAGCCATCTGCGGGACCGAGCCCCTTTGGCGGTGGACTGCGGAACCATGGCCGGACGCTAAGGCCGGCCGGGGAGGGGCGCAATTCAAATTTTCGCGCGGGCCTCGGCGGCCCCGCGTGCGTCAGTTCTCGAAGCCAGTGGAAACCAGGATTTTGTTGGTCTGCGTCAGCAGGTAGCCGGCCTCGGCGCTTTTCGCGAGGTAGGCCTGCCAGTCCGGGTCGCCCATCATCGCGGCGCGTTTTTTGGCGCGGTCGGCGGGATCCTCGTAGGCCCACACGTGGACGTAGGAATTTACGTCGCCGACTTCCGTGAAGGCGTAGATCACCGGCTTGCCCAGGTGCCGGGTCTGGGCGGCGTAGCCGTGTTCCTTGTAGAGCGCCAGCGCCTTCTGGATGGTGCCCGGCTTGAGGGTATAGGTGCGGTGGTCGTAGATCATGGAATTCTCCCGGCTGAAATCGAACCTGAAATGAATAGGGCCCCGATGGTGATATCGGGGCCCATCGTTTGCAAGCGCGTGGCGCGGCGCTTCCCGGCTTAACAGCGAGGCCGGCCCGGGCTAGACTATCGCGACGACGATTTTCCCGAGGTTGATTTCGCGACATGGCGTCCATCGAGTTCCCCGGCCGCATCTTGTTCCTGTCGGACGATCCGTCCAAGCTGGCCACGCAGTTCGCCGGGGTCGACTTCCAGGCCGACGCGGCGCGGCCGCTGCGCAACGATGTCTCGACCGACGAAATCACGCCGATCCCGGCCCTGGTCCACTACGATGCCGAGATCGCACGATTCGCTCATACCGGCTTCGAAACCCAGGGCGTCAATCCAATCGGCGAGGGTGCGCTCGCAGACGGTGGTTTTTCGGTGATCGTTGGCGGCAACCGTTACGGCAAGGGATCGTCGCGCGAGCACAGCCCGCTCGCCGAAGTGCGCGCCGGCATCCGACTAATCGTCGCCGAGGGTTTCGAGCGGTTGTATCGCCAGAACGCTGACAATATTGGCCTGTTCACCTCGACCGATTTCGGCCTGATCGCGCGTATCCAGGCGGGCGAGGCGATCCCGGTTGAAGAACTGCTGGTCGGGCGCGATCCGCAGGCGGCGGAGATCCTGCGCGCCGGTGGCCTGCTCGGCTACGGCCGGCGGATCGCCGCGACGGCCAAGCCGATCCTGCCGGGGCGCCTGGACGGCGGCGGGCCAAAGACTTTTGCCGAGAAGATCATCGCGCGCCATGCCGTCGACAGTGATGGCTGGGCTTGGAACCTGGCGCCGGGCTCGGCGGGCTTCGTGCGGCCGGCCTGGCGGTATTTCCACGACATCTATACGGCGATGTGCGGGCACTTGCTGAAGGAAGCCTACGGCGAGGGATTGGCGTTGCATGACCCGGCCAGCGTTATCTCGTTCGAGGATCACTACTCCTACGCACACCGCCCGGAGGTCAACGCCAGATTCGACCGCATGCCCGGCATCCGCCGCATGTCGGAAGGGCACCGGGCTTTCGTCGGCGTCTACGGTTTGCGCGATCACGGCTATTTGCCGGACGACGAGGGCTCGGAAGGCATCTCACACGCGATGATGACCGAACATTACGTGCTACCCGGGCAGTTGGCCGCGGGAACGGACTCGCACACGCCGCATTGCGGCGCGCTCGGTTGTCTCGCCTACGGCATCGGCAGCACGGTGATGGCCAACGCCCTGATGACCGGAC
>JAYNJY010000174.1:2732-6678 GCA_038110665.1 Rhodospirillaceae bacterium
GACTGACCCGGATCAAGGTGCCTGAGGTCGTCCGCGTCGACCTCGCGGGGGAACTCTCCGCCGGCGTGATGGCCAAGGACATCGTCCTGCATCTGCTCGCCGACCCGTTCGTGCGTGCCGGCGGCGGCATCGGCCGGGTATTCGAGTTCACCGGCGCCGCGGCCGCCCGGCTCTCGACCGACGAACGCGCGACGCTGACCAACATGACCGCGGAAATGGGCGGGCTCACCGGCATCTTCATCCCCGACGAAGAAACCCGCCGCTTCCTGGCGGAGCGGCGCGGAATCGATTTCGCCATCGAGGCTTGGATGAACAGCGACGAGGGCGCCGTGTACGCTCATGAGTTGTTGATCGACTGCGGCGCGCTCTCGCCGATGCTGGCGGCGCCCGGCGATCCCGGCAACGGGCTCAGGCTCGCCGACCTTGACCGCCCGGTGCGCATCGACATCGCCTACGGCGGCTCGTGCACCGCCGGCAAGCGCGACGACTTCGACGGCTATCACGAGGTGCTCAAGTGGGCCGCCGGGCGAGGTCTCAAGGTGCCTGGAAACGTGAAACTGTTTCTCCAGTTCGGGACGACGGCGGTGTGGGAATACTGCCGGCGGCGCGGCTACTTGGCGGCGTTCGAGCAGGTCGGCGCGGAAATCCTGAAGCCGGCCTGCGGCGCCTGCGCGGGCTGCGGGCCGGGCCTTTCGGTCTCGGCGGATCAGGTCACGGTGAGCGCGATCAACCGCAACTTTCCCGGACGTTCGGGATCGGGAAAGGTCTGGCTGGCCAGCCCCCAGACCGTGGCGGCGAGCGCCATCGCCGGGCGGCTCGTCTCGTTCGACGAGCTCAAGCGCCTATCGGCCTGACGGCGGAAATCATGAGCGGAACACCTAAGAAGGTCGCGTGAAACCCCGACCAGCCAGGGTCCGGGTTTCACGCTAAATGTAGCGGGACGGGGCGCGCGTTACGGCTTTTTCGGGGTCTGGTACTCGACCTCTTTCTGCCACGGCTTCCATTCGGTCTCGTAGCCGATGAAACCCTTTTCGTTCGCTTGCATCTGGCGGGTGGTGACGTACTTGGTCTTGCCTTCCGGCACCACGGGCCGGGTTTTCGGTGCGTCGCTCATGTATCGGTCTCCTAGGTAAAATTGCTAAGTCGTAATCCAAAAATCGATAAACAAATCCCGCTCGCCCAAGAATGATACAACGCGGGGCATTGTTCAAATCGGTATCGTCAGTTTCTCGTCTATATCGGGCTTCGTCTCGATGGCGCCGCCGGCCTCGATCTCGTCTTCGGTGGCGTCGCGGACGCCCAAAACCTTGAGTTCGAAAATGACGTGGCGGCCGCTGAGGGGATTGTTGCCGTCGACGGTCAAGGTCTTGTCGTCCATCCGCGTGACGATGAAATTGCGGGTCTCGCCTTTCTCGTTCTTGGTGACGATGGTGGTGCCGATCTCGCGGTATTCCGTGGGCACGTTCTCGATGGCGTCGGTGAACACCAGTTTTTCGTCGCGCGGCCCATAAAGCCGGTTGCAGTCGATCGGCACTTCGATCACGTCGCCGGCGGATTTGCCTTCGAGTTCGTCCGAGACGGCGGGGGCGAGCGCATCGCCTGCGCCGTGCACGTAGCCGATCGGGTATTCGACCGCGACAAGGACGCTACCCGACTTCTGGTCGATCACTTTGTAGGTCAGCTCGACGTACTTTTTATCCTGGATGGTTTCGCGCATATCGAACCCGTGCCGGCCGCTCAGAAGATCGTCGCGCCGAATATCTTGATCTCGTCGTCCTCGTAACCGAGCACCAGCCGGCCGAGCCACTCGCCCTCCTTCTTGGTGCTGCGCGTGCGGTAGAGCACGGTGACGTGCTGGCCGCGCCGGATGGTTCCGAGGAATTCGACCGATTCGGATAGGTTGCGGGTCAGTTCGCTGTTGGCGAACTGACGGCCGACCTCGATCTCGTTGAGGCCGCGCAACAGATCGTGCGAGAAGAAGCGGACGAACTCCCCGTACTTGCCGTCGTTGGACGCCTTGATCAGATGGCTCCACAGCGGATTGGCGACGGCCAGGATATCATCGTCGGTCATTTCAATGATGTTCATTCGATGCCTCCGTCGCGGGCTTCATTCCCCGCTACGTATCGCCAAACAAAAAAAGACCAACATGGCGAATGTCGGTCTTTGGTCGCCGCCGGACGGAAGCCCCGGATGGGCCTCCGCCCGGCAAGCGGTTACTCGTTCTCGCCGACGAGGTGATAGCAGGGCGCTTTTTCCATGGTGTATTCGCCGGTCGCCGGGTCGCGTCGGGATACGGTGAGGACGTGCCAGTTCTCGTCGTCGAGCTTGAGCGCGTCGCCGCGGTAGTAGTAGCCCGGCCAGCGCGTCTCCTTACGGAACAGCGTGTGCTGTACGACGCTCTCGGAGGCTAGGTGGCGATGCTTCAACTCCCAGGCGCGCAGCAGCTCATGCATGTCCTTGGCGGCAACCTTCTGCAAGTCTTCCTCCAAGAGCTTTAGCTTCTTCAGGCCGATGTTGAGCAGCTTGTCGTTGGTCATGTAGTTGACCGTGATGCCGCCGCAGTATTCGTCCATCAGCTTCTGCAGCCGGTCATGGCCCTGACGTGGGTTGATGTAGTTCGGGTTGACGTCGCCCGCGACAATCTCGTTGCGGTACATCTTGTAGTGCTCAATCGGCTTGTAGATCTCCGCCTTTCGGTCGTTGATCTGCTTGTCAGAGACCTTGATGCCTTCGCCCTTGCCGTCGTCGATGTAACGGCAGGCGGCCTTGGCTGCCAAGCGGCCTTCGGTGAACGAACCCGACGAGAATGCGTGCGGCGTGCCGCCGACGGCGTCGCCGGCGCCGAACAGGCCTTCGACCGAGGTCATGCGGTTGTAGCCCCAGAAGTACTCCGGCGGGGAAACGTCCTCAGGTCCCGAGCACCACGCGCCCGATCCGGTCGCGTGCGAGCCCATGACGTAGGGCTCCGACGTCGTCAGTTCCGGGTTCTCGTACTTTGGATCGACGTCTGTCGCCGCCCACAGCACTGCTTGGCCAACGGTCATGCCGAGGAAGTTGTGCCAGCCGATCTCCTCCAGGTGCGGGTCCTGGAAAGCTTCCATCGTCACCATCTGGATCGGGCCACGCCCGGCGTTGACCTCTGAGATCAGTGCGTGGTTGCGCAGACACGTAGGGATCGGCCGGTGCGTGCGGTGCGATACCTCAGGGTCTAGGTATTCCTTACCAACCATTTTTTGGAGTTCAGGCCACCATTTTGACTCGTACTCTTCGCCGTAAGCGTTCTGCGTGTAGGTCTTCAGGTGCAGGAAGTAGGCGCCTACCGGGCCAAAGCCATCCTTGAACCGTGCCAGCACGATTTTGTTCTCCATCTGTGTCATCTTCGCACCAGCCCCGATCAGGAGGCCGTAGGCGGAGGCTGACGACCACGGCGCGTACCAGGTGCGGCCCATGCCTTCACCGGTCGAGCGCGGCTTGTAGATGTTCGACGCGCCACCGGCGCCGACGATCACCGTCTTCGACTTGAACACGTGATAGTCGCCGGTACGCACGTTGAAGCCGACCGCGCCAGCGACGCGGTTTTCCCTCGCTTCGTCCATCAAGAGATGCGTCAGGCAGATCCGGTTGAACACCTTGTCGGCAGACTTCTTCGCCGCCTCGGCGACGATCGGCTTGTAGGATTCGCCGTGGATCATGATCTGCCAGCGGCCTTCGCGGAGATAGGTGCCCTTCTTCTCGTCGCGCATCAGCGGCAGGCCCCACTCCTCGAACTGGTGCACGGTCGAGTCGACGTGACGCGCCATATCAAACAGCAGGTCTTCCCGTACCAACCCCATCAGGTCGATGCGCGCGTAGCGCACGTGGTCTTCCGGGTTGTTCTCGCCGAAACGCGTGCCCATGTAGCAGTTGATCGCGTAGAGGCCCTGGGCGACGGCGCCGGAGCGGT
>JAYNJY010000175.1:0-6627 GCA_038110665.1 Rhodospirillaceae bacterium
GCCCATACGTGGAGCCCCAGCCGACGACGGCGAGGTGTCCGCGATCAGGACCGGATTCAACGCGCTGCGGCGCGACGTCCTTGGCGATGCCCTTGATCTTGGCGGCGCGCAGATCGGTCATCCGCTGGTGGTTGGCCGGATCGTACGAGATATGACCGCTTTCCGCGTCCTTCTCGATACCGCCGATGCGATGCTCCAACCCCGGCGTGCCCGGCTTGGCCCAGGCCCGGGCCAGCGTCTCGGGGTCGCGCTTGAACGGCTTGAAGCCCTCGGGATCGGTGCGGAACGTGACGTTGATCGAATCGAGCTTGCTGATGTCCGGGATCAGCCACGGCTCCGCGGCGTTGCCGATGTAGCCGTCGGTCAGCACGATCACCGGGGTCATAAACTTGGTGGCGATGCGCACCGCCTCGATGGCGACGTCGAAGCAGTCTGCCGGTGAGCGCGCCGCCAGCACGCAGAGCGGCGCATCGGCGTTGCGGCCGTACACGGCCTGAAACAAATCCGACTGCTCGGTCTTGGTCGGCAGGCCGGTCGAGGGGCCGGCGCGCTGCGAGTTGATGATGACCAGCGGCAACTCGACGCTGATGGCGAGACCAATGGCTTCGCCCTTGAGCGCGATTCCCGGGCCGGAGCTCGAGGTCACGCCCATATCGCCGGCATAGGAGGCGCCGATGGCCGCGCAGATGGCGGCGATTTCGTCCTCGGCCTGGAATGTAGTCACGCCGAACTGCGTCATGCGCGAGAGCGAATGCAGCACCGGCGAGGCCGGCGTGATCGGATAGGAGCAGAATACCGTCTTCAAATTGGCCAGCGAGCCGCCCGCAGCAAGGCCCCAGGCCATCGCTTCCGCGCCCGTGACGGTACGGTAGAGGCCGGGCTCGATCGAAGCCTTTTCGATGGCGAAGCCGTGGAACCCGTCAATCGCCTCGGACGTCTCGGCGAGCGCATGGCCGGCATTCATCGCCGCGATGTTGGCTTCGGCGACGGCCGGCACCTTGGCGAACTTCTGCTTGAGCCATTCGACGGTGGGCGCGCGGTCACGGCCGAACATCCAGTAGACGAAACCGAGCGCCCAGAAATTCTTGCAGCGCTCCGCCTCCTTCTTGCCGAGCCCGGTTTCCTTCACCGCATCCATGGTGAGCTGAGAGATGTTGAGTGAAATCACCCGGTAGCCGTCGAGCGAATGATCTGCGAGCGGATCGGCTTCGTAGCCCGCCTTGCGCAGATTGCGTTCGGTGAACTCGCCGTTGTTGATCAGGATCAGGCCGCCGGTCTTGAGGCCGGGCAGTTCGACCTTGAGCGCGGCCGGGTTCATGGCGACCAGCACATCGAAGCTGTCACCGGCGGTCTTGATGACGCGAGAACCAAAGTTGATCTGAAACGAGGAGACGCCGAACGTGGTGCCGGCGGGCGCCCTGATCTCGGCTGGAAAATCCGGAAAGGTGGCGAGGTCGTTGCCAGCGAGCGCGGTCGCCAGCGTGAACTGGCCGCCCGTCACCTGCATGCCGTCGCCAGAGTCGCCGGCCATGCGCACCACGGCGGATTCGAGCGACTGACGCCCTGCCGTATCGGGAACCACCTTTTTCTCGAGGATGTTCATATCACAGGCAACCTTCGTACTTGGCGACAAGTCCTGACGGTCCTTAGCGGCAACCGGGTTCGCCGCAGGGTCAAAATATAGAGCCTTTTCGCGGTCGAAAAAGCCCGTTTGCAACAATTCCTTCACTTTATCTAGCGCGAATTCGTTACCCTGGCCTGAACATCGCTCAAGCGCGCGGCAGTCGCGGCCTTGGCACCAGCTGACCAGCACGATACATATCCCGGGACCACGCTCCGAACGTGGCGCGATGAAGGAGACGAGATGGAAAACGACGAAACGGCGATTCTCGACCGGCTCCAGGATCTGATGGCGCGAGCCCGCAAAGGCGGAGCCGACGCGGCCGACGCGATTTTCGTGCAGGGAACGTCGATGTCGGTCGGCCAGCGCCTCGGTCAGCCGGAAAACCTGCAGCGCGCGGAAGGCGCCGATCTCGGGCTTCGCCTGCTGATCGGCAAGCGCCAAGCCATCGTTTCGAGTTCGGATATTTCGCCGGCCGCCCTCGACGAACTTCTCGATCGTGCGCTGGCGATGGCCCGCGTGGTGCCGGAGGACGAATTCTGCGGGCTCGCGGACACGGATATGCTGGCCGGTGAAACCCCCGAATTGGACGAATGCGACCCGACGGAACCAGCCACCAAGGCACTCGCCGCCCTCGCCCGCGAGGCCGAGGAAGCGGCGCTCGCCGTCGCCGGCGTCAGCAACTCGGAGGGCGCCGAAGCCGGATGGAGCCGTACCTTCGTCGCATTGGCGGCCACCAACGGATTCGCACGCTCGCGCGTGCGCACGGGTTTCAGCCTGAGCGCCGCCGTGCTTGCCGGTGCCGGGACCGCCATGGAACGCGATTACGACTGGGCCAGCGCCGTCCACTTCGAAGACCTGCCATCGGCCGAGACGATCGGCCGGCGCGCCGGCGAGCAGGCGGTTCGGCGCCTCAATCCGCGGAAGGCGGAAACCGCGCAGGTGCCCGTGGTCTACGACCCGCGCGTCTCACATTCGCTGCCGTCGCACCTCGCCGGGGCCATCAACGGCGCCGCCGTCGCCCGAGGCACGACGTTCCTGAAGGACAAGATGGGCAAACAGGTGATGGCTGGCGCCATCACCATCGTCGACGACCCGTTGCGCCGCCGCGGCCTGGGTTCGAAAGGCTTCGACGCGGAAGGTATCGCGACCCAGCGGCGCAACCTGGTCGAGGGTGGCGTGCTCAAGAGCTGGGTCCTGGATCTGCGCTCGGCCCGGCAACTCGGCATCGCGACCACCGGCAATGCCTCGCGCGGCACGTCTTCGCCGCCGTCACCGTCGACTACCAATCTTCACCTGGAGCCCGGCAGCGTCAGCCGCGACGAACTGATCGGCGCAATCGACAAGGGTTTCTACGTCACCGAGATGATGGGCCGGGGCATCAGTTTCATCACCGGCGATTACAGCCGGGGCGCCACCGGGTTCTGGATCGAGAACGGCGAACTCGGCGATCCGGTCAGCGAGGTCACCATCGCAGGCAACCTGAAATCAATGTTCATGGAGATGACGCCGGCCGACGATTTGGAATTCCGCTACGGCACCAACGCGCCGACGCTGCGTATCGACGGCATGACGGTGGCCGGCAAGTGAACCGGCGTTCGGCGGCGGCCGAGTGCGCGGCATTGGTTCATCCGGCCCGCCGTGCTACATTTTCCCAATTCGTGAAGGGGTTTGAATAACTTGAGCGATAACGCCACGTCGCCCTCGGCTGCCGGTTTTGCGCTGAGCACGCGCTACCTCATGCGCCGCCTGTGGCGGGATGCCATTCGCAGCTACACCGGCTGGATCGCGCTCGCGGTCGTCTGCATGGCCGTCATGGCCGGCGCCAACGCCTTCGCCGCCTACATGATGAAGCCGATTGTCGACGACGTTTTCGTCGCGAAGAACGAGGCCATGCTGTGGCCGGTCGGCTTGCTCGTCATCGGCACCTTCCTGGTCAAGGGCCTGGCCAACTACAGCCAATCGATGCTGATGAACTTCGTCGGGCTGCGCATCATCGCCGATACACAGAACCGGCTGTTCGCGCACCTCGCTGCCATGGATCTCGGCTTCTTCCATCGCAATCCGACCGGCTCTTTGATTTCGCGTTTCATCGCCGACATTCACCAGATGAAGGTTGCCGTATCCGACGGCCTGACCGGCTTCGGCAAGGACATGCTCAGCCTGATCGGTCTGGTCGGCGTCATGTTCTATCAGGATTGGCAACTGGCGCTGGCGTCGTTCTTCGCCTTTCCCGTGGCGATCTACCCGATCGTCCGCATCGGCCGGCGCATGCGCAAGGTCACCGCCAATACCCAGGCCGAGATCGGACAGCTGACCAAGGTGCTGGGCCAGGCTTTCCAGGGCATCCGGCTGGTCAAGGCCTACGGCATGGAGGCCTACGAGGCGAGCCGCCTGGCCAGCGTCGTCGGACGCATCTTCGACCTCAACATGAAGGCGGCGCGCACCCGCGAGATGTCGCGTCCAATCATGGAAACGCTTGGCGGCTGCGCCGTCTTCGTCGTCATCATCTACGGCGGCAGCCGGGTGATTTCCGAGGTTACCTCCGCCGGTGCCTTCTTCTCGTTCCTGACCGCGCTGCTGATGGCCTACGAGCCGATGAAACGCCTCGCCACCCTGAACGCCAGCATGCAGCAGGGACTGGCCGGTGCTGAACGTCTCTACCACCTTCTCGACCAACAGCCGGAAGTCGCCGACAAGCCAAACGCCGTGGTGCTCGGCCGGGTGCGGGGCGAGATCGCGCTTGAGGGGGTATGGTTCGCCTATACCGAGGAAGGCCTCGCATTGAACGACGTCACGATCCAGGTACCGGCGGGCAAGACGGTGGCGCTGGTCGGCCCTTCGGGCGCCGGCAAGTCGACCATCCTCAATCTGATCCCGCGCTTCTTCGACGTGCAGGAAGGCCACATCCGCGTCGACGGCCACGACGTGCGCGACGTCACCATGCAAAGCCTGTTCGCCAATATCGCCCTGGTCAGCCAGGAGATCACGCTGTTCGACGATACCGTCGCCGCCAACATCGCCTATGGCAAAGGCGGCGCCGAGCAGGCCGAGATCGAGAATGCCGCGCGCCACGCCGCCGCCCACGACTTCATCCGCACCTTGCCGCAGGGTTACGACACCCTGGTCGGCGAGCAGGGCATCAAGCTCTCCGGCGGCCAGCGCCAGCGCCTGGCGATTGCCCGCGCCATGCTCAAGGACGCGCCGATCCTGCTGCTCGACGAAGCGACTTCGGCCCTCGACACGGAATCCGAGCGCCAAATCCAGGCGGCGCTGCGCGAATTGATGAAGGGCCGCACGACACTTGTCATCGCGCACCGGCTATCGACCATCATGGACGCGGACGTGATCTACGTCATCGATCGCGGCCGCGTCGTCGAACAGGGCTCCCACGCAGAACTGCTGGCATGTGGCGGCGTGTACCGCAAACTCCACGAACTGCAATTCTCCGACGACCCGTCACCGGCGGCGGCGCCGGCCTTGGCGGCGGCTTCGGACGGTTGACCCGGGACCGCCGGCCGTGGCCCTGGTGAAGCGGCTTCTCAAGTCCGACCCGGTGCGGCGGTTCGCCTGCCGCTTGGGCGCGTTCTACATCCGGCTGGTCCATGCCAGTGGACGCTGGCAGGTCATCGGCGGCGACAACCCGAAGCGTTTCTGGGACCAGGGAACGCCCTTCATTCTCGCGTTCTGGCATGGCCGCATCCTGATGATGCCCTACTGCTGGCAGCGCCAACGACCGATCCACATGCTGATTTCCCAGCACCGCGACGGCAGGCTGATCGCCGACACGGTGGCGCATTTCGGCATCGATACGGTGAGCGGGTCTTCGTCCAAGGGCGGCGCCGGGGCGCTGCGCGCCATGGTCCGTTTCCTCAAGTCAGGCGAGTGCGTCGGCGTCACGCCGGACGGCCCGCGCGGCCCGAGAATGCGAGCTTCGGACGGCATCGTCGCCACCGCAAGGCTATCGGGCGCGCCGATCATCCCCGCAACGTACAGTTCCGCAAGCGGGCGCAATCTTGGGTCTTGGGACCGTTTTCTCGTCGCCTGGCCATTCTCGAAAGGCGTCATCGTCTGGGGCGAACCGATCCACGTGGCGCCGGACGCCGACGCCGACGCGTCGGAAGTGGCGCGCCAAGCGGTCGAACGTGGCCTCAATGCGATTACCGCCGAGGCCGACCGCCTCTGCGGCCGGCCGGCGGTCGAGCCGGCGCCGGCCGAACCCAAAACCGGCGCGGTCAGCGGAGCCACGGCATGAGCGCGCTATTGCCCCTCTATCGCATGGCGACCGCGCTTGCGGCCCCGTTGATCGCGCACCATCTCAACCGGCGGCTTGAGCGCGGCAAGGAAGATCGGGCCCGTTTCGGCGAACGCCTGGGACAGGCCGGCATGACCCGTCCCGACGGCCCCCTGGTGTGGACGCACGCTGCCAGCGTCGGCGAGTCGCTAACCATGTTGCCGCTGGTCGAGGCTTTGCTCGCCCGCCATCCCCAACTTCGCGTGCTGGTCACTTCCGGCACGGTGACTTCGGCCCGGCTGCTCGCCGAACGGCTGCCCGAAGGCGCCTTCCATCAATATGTCCCGGTCGACCGCGCGCCTTATGTAAAAGCCTTTCTCGACCATTGGCGGCCCGATCTCGTACTGTGGGCGGAATCGGAGTTCTGGCCCAACCTGACGACGCTGGCGGCAGGACGCGGCGTTCCCATGATCCTGGTCAACGGGCGCGTCTCGCCCGAGTCGTTCGCGCGCTGGCGGCGCTGGCCCGGCCTCGCCAAACAGATCCTGCAAAGCTACCGGCTATGCCTCGCCCAGGCCGAAATCGACGCCGAGCGGCTGCGACACATAGGCGCCGGCAACGTGGTCGCGGCAGGCAACCTCAAGTTCGCGGTGCCGCCGCTACCCGCTGACGATACCGAATTCGACCGCCTCAAGGCGGCCATCGGCGATCGGCGGATCTGGCTCGCCGCGTCGACCCATCCGGGCGAAGAAGAACTGATCTGGCAAGCGCA
>JAYNJY010000176.1:0-6521 GCA_038110665.1 Rhodospirillaceae bacterium
TCGTCGCTCATGCGGATCGGCCGGCCCCATTCGCGCGTCGTCTCGGGCGGCAGCTTGGTGGTGGCGTCGATGCCCATCTTGGAGCCGAGCCCCGAGTGCGGCGAGGCGAAGTCGAGGTAATCGATCGGCGTGTTCTCGATCATCGTCACGTCGCGGGCCGGATCGACCTGGGTTGAGACCGCCCAGATCACGTCCTTCCAATCGCGCGCGTCGATGTCCGCATCGACGACGATGACGAACTTGGTGTACATGAACTGGCGCAGGTACGACCACACCGCCATCATCACGCGCTTGGCTTGGCCGGGGTAGGCCTTCTTCATGGAGACCACGGCGACGCGGTAGGAGCAGGCCTCGGGCGGCAGCCAGAAATCGACGATCTCCGGGAACTGCTGGACGAGCAGCGGCACGAAAACGTCGTTCAAGGCCTCGCCCAAGATCGAGGGTTCGTCCGGCGGCCGGCCGGTGAAGGTTGAGAGATAGATCGGGTCGCGGCGCATGGTTACGGCGCTCGCGGCGAATACCGGGAATGACTCGACGGCGTTGTAGTAACCGGTGTGGTCGCCGTAAGGGCCCTCGTCGCCGTAGTCATCCAACGAGACGTGCCCCTCGATGACGATCTCCGCCGTCGCCGGCACCTTCAAGGGCACGGTCTTGCAGTCGACCAGGTCGAGCTTCTCGCCGCGCAAGAGCCCGGCGAACTGGTATTCCGAAAGCGTGTCCGGGACCGGCGTCACGGCGGCCAGGATGGTGCCTGGATCGGCGCCGAGAACGACGGCGGCGGGCAGCGGCTCGCGCTTTTGTTCCTTCCAGCGCGCATGGTGCTGGGCGCCGCCGCGATGCTTGAGCCAGCGCATCAGCGTGGTGTTTTTCCCCGTCACCTGCATGCGGTAGATACCGAGGTTGAAGCCGTCGCGCTTATCGGAACCCCGGCCCTTGGGTTTCGGCCCCTGCGTCACCACCAGCGGCCAGGTGATCAAGGGCGCCGGCTCGCCCGGCCAGCAGGTCTGGATCGGCAATTTGGCGAGGTCGATGTCGTCGCCTTGCCAGACGACTTCCTGACAAGGTGCGGACGAGACCGTTCGCGGTTTCATGGTCATCGCCATCTTGACCAGGGGCAGCATCTCGATGGCGTCCCTGAGCCCGCCGGGCGGTTCGGGCTGGCGCAGCCAGGCTAACGTCTCGCCGATCTGGCGCAGATCGCCGGGCTCGCGGTTCATGCCCCAGGCGACGCGCTCGACGGTGCCGAACAGGTTGACCAGTACCGGCATGTCGGACTTCGAGCCGTCGGCGCGCACCACGTTCTTGAACAGCACCGCCGGCCCGCCCTCGGCGAGCAAGCGGGTCTGGATCTCGGTCATCTCGAGCACGGTGGAGACCGGCTCAGATACGCGCACCAGCCGGCCGGCCGGCTCTAGCTTGTCGAAGATGAAGTCGCGGAGCGATGAAAACGCCATGGCCGGTCCCGGTCGGATGAAGCGAAAATCCTCGAATTCGCGCCATTGCAGCCAAGCGCCGGGCGGGGGTCAAGGTGCATTTCGCCGCCGCCGGGGATGCGCCGGCCGCGGCGGCGTGTTATTAATCCCTATTCGAGCGGGATTTAAATCCATATATTCGTTCGATATTTTGGCGAATGTCGGTGCCGGCCCTGCCGGCGGGCACCGGCCGGGCAGGGTGGAAAACGGTTATCAACAAGACATTAGCGACAACGGCGCCAACCAAGTCCAGCGGCTCATCGAGGTCGGCATCGCGCTCTCGGCGGAACGGGACACCAACCGCCTGATGGAGCGCATCCTGCTCGAGGCCAAGGACATCTGCAACGCGGACAGCGGAACGCTTTACCTGCGTACCGAGGAAGACACGCTTAAGTTCGAGATCATGCGGACCGATTCGCTCAACATCGCGCTCGGCGGCACCACCGGCAAGGAGATCACCTTCCGCCGCTCCGCATGTACGATCCCGAGACCGGCGAGGAGAACCGCAAGAACGTCGCCTCCTGGGCCGCGCTTTCGGGCTCGTCTGTCAACATCCCAGACGCCTACGAGGCGGAGGACTTCGACTTCTCCGGCACCAAGAAGTTCGCCCAGGGCACCGGCTACCGCTCGCGGTCATTCCTGACGGTTCCATTGAAAAACAGCCAGGAGGAGATCATCGGCGTCCTGCAGTTGTTGAACGCCCAGGACGGCGAAACCGGCGAGGTTATTCCTTTCGGCAAGGACATCCAGCCGCTGGTCGAGGCGCTCGCCTCGCAGGCCGCCGTGGCGCTCGACAACCAGCAACTGCTGGTGGCGCAGAAGAAGTTGCTCGACAGCTTCATCGAGCTGATCGCGTCCGCCATCGACGCCAAGTCGCCCTATACCGGCGGCCACTGCCAGCGCGTGCCGGAACTGACCAAAATGCTGGCCAAGGCCGCCTGCGACAGCACCGACGGCCTCTACAAGGATTTCGACCTGACCGAGGACCAGGGGTACGAATTGCACATCTCGGCGTGGTTGCACGACTGCGGCAAGGTGGACGCCGGAGTACGTGGTCGACAAGTCGACTAAGCTGGAGACCATCTACGACCGCATCCACGAGATCAGGATGCGCTTCGAGGTGGTCAAGCGCGACGCCACCATCTCGTACCTCAAGGCGATCATCGACGGCGGCGACCCGGAGAAGCTCCGCGTTGAACTGGAAGAGCGCCTGGCCAAGCTCGACGACGACTTCGCCTTCATCGCCGAAAGCAACCTGGGCGGCGAGTTCATGGCGCCCGAGCGGGTCGAGCGGGTGAAGGAGATCGCCGAGATCCAGTGGGCGCGCACGCTCGACGACCGTCTCGGCGTCTCGCACGAGGAGCTTAAGCGCAAGAAGCGCACCGAGGCGCCGGAACTGCCGGTGATGGAGAACCTGCTCGCCAACCGCGAGGATCACATCGTCTACCGCGAGAGGCCGGCGGCGGCAGCGGCCGACGGCAACCCCTACGGCTTGAAGCTCGACGTGCCCCAGCACAAGTTCAACATGGGCGAGGTCAACAACCTCTGCATCGGCCGCGGCAAGCTGACCGAGGAAGAACGCTTCATCATCAACGACCACATCGTGCAGACCATCATCATGCTCGAGCAGCTGCCGTTCCCGAAGCACCTGAAGAAGGTGCCGGAGTTCGCCGGCGGCCACCACGAGAAGATGGACGGCACCGGCTACCCGAAGAAGCTCAACAAGGACGACATGTCGGTGCCGGCCAGGATCATGGCCATCGCCGACATCTTCGAGGCGCTGACCGCGGCCGACCGGCCGTACAAGCCGCCGAAGAAACTCTCGGATTCAATCTAGATCATGTCGTTCATGAAGAAGGACGCGCATATCGACGCCGACCTGTTCGAGCTGTTCCTGCGGTCCGGCGTCTACAAGGAATACGCCGAGCGCTTCCTCGATCCGTCGCAGATCGACGAGGTCGACATCTCGAAGTACCTGCCGGCCGGCGGCGACGACTGACCGCCGGACGCCGATGTCCGCGCGGTCATTACCCGAGGCCGATTTGTGGCGCGCCACGACCTATCCCTACCGCATCCCGCAGCGTTCCTTCGTGTTCGAGCTCGGGCTCGAACACCCGCTCCGCGACGGCGACGCATTGCCCGACCTTTCGGGCCGCACGGCGGTGCTGGCGGTCGGCTCGAACCAGTCGCCGGAACAGCTGGCGCGCAAATTCCGCGGCGGCATGTGGGGGCCGATCCCGGTGGTCCGCTGCGAGTTGGACGATTTCGACAGCGTCTATTCGCCGCATATCGCGTCCTACGGCGCCATCGCCGCGACGTTGCAGCACGCGCCGGGAACCGTGGTCACGCTGTTCGTCACCTGGCTCGACGACGTCCAGCTCAAGCGCATGCACGAGACCGAGATCCTGAGCGCCAACTACGGCTTCGGCCGGCTCGACGGCGTCGCATTGCGCTGCGAGGCCGGACCGGCGCTCGACGCCGTGCACGTCTACAACTCGCGCCGTGGGACGTTCTGCCTCGACGGCGAACCCATCGCCATCGCCGAAATTTCGGCCAAGCGCAGGCACTGGCGCGCCATGACCCAGATGGAAATGCAGCATCACGTGCTCGACCGCCTGGCGCCCGGCTATGAGCTCACGCATTTCATCGAGAGCTCGGTCTCGGACGCGGACTTGCGCCGGCGCCGCTCGGACGAACTCAAGATCGGCGCCCGGCCGTTCAGCCCGCCCAACTTCCACGAGGTCGAGATCGGCTAGGCGAACGCCTTGGCGGCGACGATGCCGGCGAGCACGATCAGGCCGAAGTCGCGGTTCGACTTGAACACACGAAGGCAGAGCGCCGGGTCGTCGATGTCGACGCGCTTCACCTGCCAGGCTAGGTGCAATACACTCAGGCCGAGGCCCAAATAGAACGGCCACGCCATGTGGGCTGTGAAACCGGCCGAGCCGATCAATGCGAGCGCGAGCGCGTAGAACAATATGAGCCAGGGCTTGGTGTGGGGCCCGAGCGCCAGCGCCGAGGATTTGACCCCGGCGACGAGGTCGTCCTCCTTGTCCTGGTGCGCATAGACGGTGTCGTAACCGAGCGTCCAGAAAAGGCCCGCGGCATAGAGCAGCCCCGGCGCCAGGCCGAGACCGCCGGTCACCGCCGCCCAGCCGAGAAGCGCGCCCCAGTTGAAGGTCAGGCCGAGCCAGGCCTGCGGCCAGTAGGTCATGCGTTTCATGAACGGATAGACCGCGACCAGGGCCAGCGAGGCGACGCCCAACTGGATGGCGAAGCCGTTGAACTGCACCAGCACCCAAAGCCCGAGCGCCAGCTGCAGCCCCAGGAACGCGACGCCGCCGGCGACGCTGACGTCGCCGCTGGCGATCGGCCGGGTCGCGGTCCGCGCCACCAGCCCGTCGATGCGCCGGTCGGCGAGATCGTTGACCGTGCAGCCGGCACCCCGCATAACCAGGGCGCCGAGCGCGAACAGGAGGCCCAGGCGCCAATCGGGCACGCCGTCGGACGCCATCGCCTGGCCCCACCAGCAGGGAATCAGCAGGAGCCAGGTGCCGATCGGACGATCCAACCGCGCCAGGCGTAGGTAAGGCCGAAGCGGAGCCGGTATAAGCCGGTCGACCCAGCCGCCGGCGGGGATATCGCTGGCGCCCTGGGCGGGCTGGGCGGCGGGGGAGAGCACGGCGTCGTTCATGGCGGCAATATAACCATCGCCATCGCCACTGGCCACCCGGCGAAGTATGATGCAGCCATGACACGCCCCGCCCCCCGCCTCAAGGTCGACGCGCCGCTCGATACGGGCGCCGAAATCGCGCTCGAGAGGGCCCAGACGCATTACCTGCTGCACGTGCTGCGGCTCGGCGCCGGCGCCGAGGTGCGGCTGTTCAACGGCCGCGACGGCGAGTGGCGCGCGGTCATCGAGGCCGCCGGCAAGCGCGGCGCCACGCTACGCGCCGAGGCGTCGATCCGGCCACAGGCCGCGCCGACGCCGCTGGTCCTCGTCTTCGCGCCGCTGAAGAAGGACGCCATGGATTTCCTCGTCGCCAAAGCGACCGAACTGGGCGCCACCGAACTCCGGCCTGTCTTGACCGAACGCACCGAAACGCGGCGCATCAACATCGAGCGCATCCACACGCAACTGACCGAGGCGTCGGAACAGTGCGAACGCCTGGAGGTGCCGACAATCGCCGAGCCCGTGGCGCTGGCGGAATTCCTCGCGCATTGGCCGGCCGAAAGCCCGCTCTGGTGCGGCGACGAAACCAGCGGCGGCGAGCCCTTCGCCGCGGCGCTCGGCAGCCTCGCCCGCGACGCGGGCAACCCTCACGGAATCCTGATCGGACCGGAGGGCGGCTTCACCGAGGGCGAGCTTGCAAGGCTCGCCGGATTGGCGTTTGTTAGGCGTATCGACCTGGGCCCCCGGATCCTGCGTGCGGAAACCGCGGCCCTCGCCGCGCTCGCGTGCTGGCAGGCCTTGTCGGGCGACCCACGCCGGCTAAATCAGTAGCTCGCACCGGCCGCCCGCCCGAGCATCGGCCGGCAATACAAGGGGATCCTACATGGCCGACAAGCATTCGCCGACGATCGAGAACCGCCAGCAGTTGATCGATCACCTCGCCGCCGGCTGCAAGCTGCCAGAACAGTGGCGCATCGGTACAGAGCACGAGAAATTCGCCTATCACCTCGACACCCTGCGCCCGCTCGAATACGAGGGCGAGGTCGGCGTGCGCGCGCTCCTGAACGCGCTGACGCGCTTCGGCTGGCGCCCGGTCATGGAAGGCAACAACCCGATCGCGCTAGTCGACGACACCGGCGCCTCGATCAGCCTGGAGCCGGCCGGCCAGTTGGAGCTTTCCGGCGCCCCGGTCGAGACCGTGCACGAGACTTGCAGCGAGGTCACCGGGCATCTGCAGCAGGTCAAGGCGATCGCACGCGAAATGAACATCGGCTTCCTCGGCCTCGGCTACCATCCGAAATGGCCCAACGCCGAGATGCCGTGGATGCCCAAGGGCCGCTACAAGATCATGCGCGAGTACATGCCCAAGGTCGGCA
>JAYNJY010000177.1:0-6415 GCA_038110665.1 Rhodospirillaceae bacterium
TTCACGTCCATGCGCTCCAGGTTGGTCCGCGCCGCGTCGGCAGCGACGCCATCCGGCGACATTGACAGCACCATGAGCCAGTCGGCACGCGCGCCGGCATCGTTGCCTTCGAGCCGGCGCAGGTTGCCGCGCTCCAACAGCGCCGGCGCATAGTTGATATCGAGTGCGAGCGCACGCTCGAGGTCGGCGGCGGCGCCCTTGCGATCGTCCAGGTAGCGCTTGGCGGCGGCGCGGAAGGCAAAGGCGTCGGGCCGCTTCGGCTCCCTGGCGATGGCGGCGTCGAGATCGGCGACGGCGCCCTGGTAGTCGGCGATCTGGGCGCGCGCCTGGGAGCGGTCGATCAGCAGTTCGACGTTGCCGGGCAGCAGTTTCAGAGCCGCCGTCGCCGCCGCCTCGGCACGGGCCGGCATGTCGGCGAGCAACCACGCCTGCGCCGCCTGGCCGAGAATCTCGGCCTTGAACGAAGGCTCCTCGCGGATGCGCCGGGCCAGGCTTTCGAGGCGCGCGCCGGCGTCCTTGTAGAGGCCCAGCGTCACCAGCGCGGTCGCCGCGCAGTGCTCGGCCGCGCCGCCGCCGCCGAGGTCGCGCCACTGGATGGCGTCCTCGAGGGCGTCCTTGGGAAAGCGCTTGGCCTTGTCCATGCAGGCGTGGTAACGCGCCCGCGGCGATTGGGCATCGGGCGAGGTCTTTTCCGCCGCCGCCACGCCGGTGGCGAGCAGGCAAACGGAAGCCGCCACCATAAGGCGGATGCGCCCGGTCATGGACTTTCCGACGGCAGCCATTACCCTGAGCATAAGGGCGAGGATCGCCCGCTTGGCAAGAACAAAGGCGAGGATCGGCCCTTGAAACCGGCGACGTTTTTCTGCTTCGGGCTCGGCTACAGCGCCATGCGCCTGGCCACGGCATTGCAATCCGATGGCTGGGCCGTCGCCGGCACCTGCCGTTCGGCGGAACAGGCGGCCAAGCTCCAGGACCAGGGCATCGACACCCATGTCTTCGACGGCAGCGCCGCCGGTGACGGCATTGCGGCGGCGCTGGACGCGGCGGCCTACGTACTTTCCTCCGTGCCGCCGGGCAAGGCCGGCGATCCGGTGCTCAAGTATTTCGGGCCGGCGCTCGCCGCGCGACGCGATTTGAAATGGCTCGGCTATCTCTCGACCACCGGCGTCTATGGCGATACTGGCGGCGCATGGGTCGACGAAACGGCGCCGGTGCAGGCCGACGTGCCAAGAAGCCGCGACCGCGCAACGGCCGAGCGTGGCTGGCTGGCACTGCACGCAGAACACGGCCTGCCGGTGCATTTGTTCCGCCTCGCCGGCATCTACGGCCCCGGCCGCAGCCCGCTCGAGCGCATCCGCGGCGGCAACGCCCGGCGTATCGACAAACCCGGACATCGCTTCAGCCGCATTCACGTCGACGACATCGCCCAGGTGCTGATCGCCGCGATGGCACGGCCGAGCCCGGGCGCCATCTACAACGTCTGCGACGACGAGCCGGAGGAACCCCGCGTGGTCACCGAGTTCGGCTGCCGGTTGTTGGGCATCGAGCCACCGCCGGTGGTCTCGTTCGACGAAGCGGCGAAGGCGATGACGCCCATGGGCCTGAGCTTCTGGCAGGACAACCGCCGCGTCCGGAACGACCGCATCAAGACCGAACTTAGAGTCGAGCTGCGCTATCCGACTTATCGAGAAGGGCTTGCCGCGCTGGTCGCCGACAACCAGGCCTAGGCGAGGTCTTCGAGCAAGGCTTCCAGCGTGCGCTCCAGGCGCTTGAGGTCATTGTCCTCGGAAAGCCTGTGCGTGCCGGCCTTGACGTAGGTGACCTCGACGTCGTCGCCGGTGATGCAGGCGACGATTTTGAGCCCGGTCTGCCAGGGCACATCCTCGTCCTCCATGCCGTGGATCAGCCGGACCGGCACGTCGAGCTCGATCGGGCCGCGTAGCAACAGGTTGTCGCGGCCCTCGTCCAGCAGCTGCTGGCGGATCAGGTAGGGCTCCTCGTCGTAGCAGTTGGGGATGGCGATTTTGCCGGTATTGGCCAGTTCCGCCCTTTGCGCCTCGCTCAACGCCGCCGGGATCAGATCCTCGGTGAAATCCGGCGCGGCGGCGAGGCCGACCAGCCCGGCAACCCGCTCTGGCCGCGCCAGGGCGGCGAGCAACATGATCCAGCCGCCCATGGAGGAACCGACCAATACCTGCGGCCCCTCGGTCAGGTTATCAATGGCGGCGATGGCATCGGCCGCCCAGCGGCCGATGGTGCCATCCTCGAAGGCGCCCGACGACTGGCCATGGCCGGTATAGTCGAAGCGCAGGCAGGCGTGGCCGAGACGCCGGCAAAGCGCCTCTACCGCCATCGCCTTGCCGCCGGTCATGTCCGATTTGAAACCGGTCATGAACACGACCCCCGGAACCTTGCCAGGGGTGCGGTGGTAGGCGATAGTCGCGCCGTCATCCAGGGTTAAAACTTTGGGCGTAGTGATGGTATCGACCATGACGGTATGATCCCCGATAATGACGGGCCTGTACATATCCGGGAATATTTTTGAATGAACGACCAAGCGGATCAGGCGAGCCGGCCAGCGGAGGAAACGCCGCAATCGTCCGGCCGCGCCGCGACGGTGCTCCAGGTTCTGCCGGCGCTCGGCTCGAGCGGCGGCGTCGAGCGTGGCACGGTCGAGATCGCCGAAGCCATCGTCGAGGCCGGTGGCCGCGCCATCGTGGCGTCGGCCGGCGGCGCCAAGGTGCACGAGCTTGCGCGCGTTCATGCCGAACACGTCACCCTGCCGCTCGATTCCAAGAATCCCGTGGTGATGTACAACAACATCGGCCGCCTCGCGCAGCTGGTGCTCGCCGAGAACGTCGATCTGATCCATGCGCGCTCGCGCGCGCCGGCATGGAGTTCCTACTTCGCCGCCAGGCGCACCGGCCGGCCATTCGTCACCACCTTCCACGGCACCTACAACGCCGGCAATTTCCTCAAGCGCCACTACAATTCGATCATGACCCGGGGCGAACGCGTGATCGCCATCTCCGCCTTCATCGCCGGCCATGTCCGGCGTGTCTACGGCGTGCCGGCGAACCGCATCCGCATCGTGCCGCGTGGCGTCGACCTCTATCGCTTCGAAGCTACCCAGGTCAGCGCCGAGCGCGTCATCAGCCTGGCCGCCGCCTGGCGCCTCGGCGACGGCATGCCGGTGATCATGCTGCCCGGGCGGCTGACCCGCTGGAAGGGCCAGGACGTGTTCATCGAGGCGGTGGCGCGGCTCGGGCGCAAGGACATCCGCTGCCTGATAGTCGGCGGCGACCAGGGCCGCACCGAATACCGGGGCGAGCTGGAGGGATTGGTGGAGCGCCACAACCTCGGCGAGGTCGTGCGCATCGTCGATCATTGCGACGACATGCCGGCCGCCTACATGCTATGCGACGCGGTGGTGTCGGCATCGACCGACCCGGAAGCCTTCGGCCGCGTCATCGTCGAGGCGCAGGCGCTCGGCCGCCCGGTGGTCGCCACCGACCATGGCGGCGCCACCGAGACCGTGATCGAGGGCAAGACCGGCTGGCTGGTGCCGCCCGGCGACGCCACCGCGCTCAGCAAGGCGCTGACGACCGTGCTCGGCCTCGACCAGGTGGCGCGCGCCAAGGTCTCGGCGGCGGCGGTTGCCAACGTGCGCGAGAACTTCTCCAAGCAGTCGATGTGCGAGAAGACGCTCGACATCTACAACGAGGTGTTGGCCGAGCGTCGCCCCCGGTGACGATGCTCCGGCCCGGAACCCGACCGAGATGAGCGGCGGCATCCTCGTCATCAAGCTCGGCGCGCTCGGCGATTTCGTCCAGGCGCTCGGCCCGATGGCGGCGATCCGCGCCCATCACAAGGGCGAGCGCATCGTGCTGCTGACCACGCGGCCCTACTTGGAATTGGCAGAAGCGTCCGAGTACGTCGACGAGGTCTGGCTCGACCCCCGGCCCAGGCTGTTCGAGATCGGCAAGTGGCGGGCGCTCCGCCGCAGCCTCAAGCGCGGCCATTTCAAGCGCGTCTACGACCTGCAGACCTCGGACCGCAGCTCATTCTATTTCCGGCTGTTCATGCCGGAGAAACCGCCGGAATGGTCCGGCATCGCGCGCGGCTGCGCGCTGCCGCACGCCAACCCGGACCGCGACCGCATGCACACCGTCGAGCGACAGCAAGACCAGCTCCGCATGGCCGGCGTCTCGACCTTGGGCTTCGAGGGCCCGGCCAAACTCGACCTCGGCTGGGCGACGGCCGACGTCGCGGGCTTGAGGCCGGCCGGCCGCTACTGGCTTTTGGCGCCCGGCGGCGCCCAACACCGCCCCGAGAAGCGCTGGCCGGCCGAGCACTACGCCGTCCTCGCCCGCCACCTGATCGAAACCGGCGCGACGCCCGTCGTCATCGGCGGCGCCGACGAAACCGCCGTCGCCGCGGCCATCGCGGCCGCGGCCCCCGGCACGCTCGACTTCGCCGGCAAAACCGAATTGCTACAACTGGCGGAACTGGCGCACGGCGCCGAGGGTGCCGTTGGCAACGACACCGGGCCGATGCATCTGATCGCCGCAGTCGGCTGCCCGTCCTGGGTGCTCTATTCCCACGCTTCCGATCCGGCGCTGTGCGGCCAGCGCGGCAAGCGGGTCACCATCCTCCGGCAGGACGATCTCGCCACGCTCGCGCCCGCCGCGGTAACGGCGGCGCTTTCCGATTAAGCGCCTCGACAACGGCGCAAGGGCCGTGCTAGAAGCCGCGCCATGACGAAGTTGACCTGCCACCGCCGGACCCTCCGCGCCGCCGCCCGAACTGCCGTTACGGGCCGCATCGCGGCCGCCTGAGCGTCTTCAGCGCGGGCTTCGCCGTCCCTCCCGCCCGTTTCCGGTTTTTCCCGTTCGCCGCCGCCGGGCGCCCGACCGCCCACGGCACTTGACAGATACATCGTTCCCAATAGGGTTCGAGCGATTTCCCGAGGAGGGAGCAGAAGATGCCCCGCATCACGTTGCCGGACGGAAGCGTCCGCGAATTCGACAACCCGGTCTCCGGCGCCGAGCTCGCCCAATCGATCGGCCCCGGCCTGGCCAAGGCGGCCATGGCCGTGCGCGTCGACGGCAAGCTCAAGGATCTGGCCAGCGTCATCGAGGGCGACGCCAAGGTCGCCATCGTCACCGAGCGTGACGAAGACGCGCTCGAACTGATCCGTCACGACACCGCGCATATCCTGGCCGAGGCCGTACAGGAGCTGTTTCCCGGCACACAGGTCACCATCGGCCCGAGCATCGAGAACGGCTTCTATTACGATTTCGCCCGCGACGAGCCGTTCTCGACCGACGACCTCGCCGCCATCGAAGCGCGCATGCGCGAGATCATCGCCCGCGACGAGCCGTTCGTCCGCCACGTCTGGGACCGCGACGATGCGATCAAATACTTCAAGCAGAAGGGCGAGGCCTACAAGGCCGAGATCATCGGCGACCTGCCCAAGGACGAAGAGGTTTCGGTCTACACGCAAGGTGCGTGGACCGATCTCTGCCGTGGGCCGCACCTGCCGTCGACAGGCCGGATCGGCAACGCCTTCAAGCTGATGAAGGTGGCCGGCGCCTATTGGCGCGGCGATTCCAGGAACGAGATGCTGCAGCGTATCTACGGCACCGCCTGGCGCAACCAGAAGGAACTCGACCAGTACCTGCACATGCTGGAAGAGGCGGAAAAGCGCGACCACCGGCGCTTGGGCCGCGAGATGGAGTTGTTCCACCAGCAGGAACAGGCGGCCGGCGCCGTGTTCTGGCATCCCAAGGGCTGGCGGCTCTACCGCGCCATCCAGAACTACATGCGAAAGCGCCTGGACGAAGCCGGCTACGTGGAAGTGAACACGCCGCAGCTTGTCGACCGCTCGCTCTGGGAAGATTCCGGCCACTGGGAGAAATTCCGGGAAAACATGTTCATCTCGGAAGCCGAGGACAAGATCCTGGCGATCAAGCCGATGAACTGCCCTGGCCACGTGCAGATTTTCAAGCAGGGCCTGAAGAGCTACCGGGAGCTGCCGCTGCGCATCGCCGAGTTCGGGTCGTGCCACAGGAACGAGCCTTCCGGCGCGCTGCACGGGCTGATGCGAGTGCGCGCCTTCGTTCAGGACGACGCGCATATCTTCTGCCGCGAGGACCAGATCGAGAGCGAGACGAAAATCTTCATCGACCTCTTGGCCTCGGTCTACAAGGACTTCGGCTTCGACGACTTCATCATCAAGTTCTCCGACCGCCCGGAAACCCGGGCCGGCACGGACGAGACCTGGGACCGGGCCGAAAAGGCGCTCCGTGACGCCAGCCTTGCCGCCGGCGCGGAGCTGGTGATGAACCCGGGCGAGGGCGCCTTCTACGGGCCGAAGCTGGAATTCGTGCTGCGCGACGCCATCGGCCGCGAC
>JAYNJY010000178.1:0-6409 GCA_038110665.1 Rhodospirillaceae bacterium
CGCGACGTGAACATGCGATAAGGTTCCTCGGTGCCGAGGGTGACGAGGTCGTCGACCAGCACGCCGATATAGGCGTCGGCCCGGTCGAGCATGAACTCACTGGCTTCCCGCCCGTCGCCGCCGGCCTTGAGCGCGGCGTTGACGCCGGCAATCAGGCCCTGCGCCGCGGCCTCCTCGTAACCCGTCGTGCCGTTGATCTGGCCGGCCAGGAACAATCCCGCCTGGCGCTTGGTCTCCAACGTCGGTTTCAGCTCGCGCGGATCGACGAAGTCGTATTCGATGGCATAGCCGGGCCGCAGCATGACCGCCCGCTCGAGCCCCGGGATGGTCTTCAGGATTTCGAGCTGCACGTCCTTCGGCAGCGAGGTCGAGATGCCGTTGGGATAGACCGTGGGGTCGTCGAGGCCCTCGGGCTCCAAGAAAATCTGGTGGCGCTCGCGGTCGCCGAAACGCACCACCTTGTCCTCGATCGACGGGCAGTAGCGCGGTCCGGTACCCTCGATGCGGCCGGAATACATCGCCGAGCGGCCGAGGTTGTCGGCAATCAACTTGTGCGTCGCCGGCGTCGTGCCAGTGATGTGGCAACTGATCTGCGGCACGGTGATGCGCTCGGTCAGGTAGGAGAACGGCTCCGGCGGATCGTCGCCGGGCTGCGCCTCGAGGCCGTCCCATCGGATGGTCCGGCCGTCGAGGCGAGGCGGCGTTCCGGTCTTCAGCCGGCCCAAGCAGAAATCCTGGCGCCGGAAGGTGTAGGCGAGGCCGATAGCCGGCGCCTCGCCGACGCGCCCGGCCGGGATCTGCGCCTCGCCGACGTGGATCAGGCCGCGCAGGAAGGTGCCGGTGGTGACGACAACGGCGCCGGCGCGGATCTCGCGGCCGGCGATCGTTCGCACGCCGGCGACGCGGCCGCCAGGGCCGGCGATAAGATCATCGACCGGGTCGGCGGCGATCTCGAGGCCGGGCTGTTCGGCCAGCAGCGCCTGGATGGCGCCGCGATAGAGCTTGCGGTCGGCCTGGGCGCGCGGGCCCCAGACCGCCGGCCCCTTCGAACGGTTGAGCATGCGGAACTGGATGCCGGCACGGTCGATGGCGCGGCCCACCAGGCCGTCGAGGGCGTCGACTTCGCGCACCAGCTGGCCCTTGGCGAGGCCACCGATGGCCGGATTGCAGGACATCTCGCCCAGCGTTTCGATTCGGTGAGTCAGCAATAGCGTCGCGGCGCCCATGCGCGCCGCGGCCGCGGCCGCTTCGCAGCCGGCGTGGCCGCCGCCGATTACGATGACGTCGTACTTCTTGGGGCCGCTCGACATGCGGCGGAATTTTAGGTGTGGCCCTCTTCGCTGTCAACGGCGGTCGCTCGGGGCGGCGGGCCGGGCCGTCGCTTCGGCGATTGTTTCACGTGAAACATATCCACATGGCGGCGTGCCGGCGCGCGGTTGTTTCACGTGAAACATTCCAGCCCATGCCCGGAAATCCGGCCTATTTGCCGATGCAGAACTCGGAAAAGATGACTTCCAGAAGGTCTTCCACGTCGACCGCGCCGGTCACCCGACCGAGCGCCCTGGCCGCCATGCGCAGGTCCTCCGCCGCCAGTTCTGGCCGCGCCAGGCGGTTTCTGGAGGCGCCGAACCGTTCCAGCGCGGCGAGCGCATCCGCCAGCGCCTCGCGGTGGCGCGCCCGCGTCACCACCGGCGCCGCCTGGCCCTCGTAAAGCGCCGCCACCTTCGCCTCGATGCGATCCAGCAGCGCCTCCACGCCGGCCCCGGTCCTGGCCGAAACCGCCATCGCCTCGACCCCATCGGCCGCCACGGCCGATGCATCCAGAAGGTCGAACTTGTTGAGCGCGACCACCGCCTCCGCGCCGATCAGGGCGCGGCTGGCGGCGTCGATCTCCGGCCAGCTGGCGCCGTCCAGCACGATCAGGCGGAGATCGGCCCGTTCGGCGCGCTCGAGCGCGCGCCTGACACCCTCCCGCTCGATCTCGTCTGCGGCGTCGCGCAACCCCGCTGTATCGGCCAGGATCACCGGATAGCCGCCAAGCTCGGCCTGCACCTCGATGACGTCGCGGGTGGTGCCGGCGGTGGCGGAAACGATCGCCGCGTCGCGTCGGGCGATGCGGTTCAGCAGGCTCGACTTGCCGGCGTTGGGCGGGCCGACGATGGCGACCTCGATGCCGTCTCGGAGCCGCTCGCCGCGGCCGTCGTCGGCCAGCGCCGCCCGGATATCCGCGGCCAGGCCGGCGGCCTCGGCGGCGACCTCGGCCTCGAGCCCGGCCGGTAGCTCGTCCTCGGCGAAATCGATCGCCGCCTCCCAGCGCGCCATGGCGGAAACCAACCGCGCCCGCGCCGTGTCGCAGAATTCGGCCAACGCGCCGCCCATCTGACTGAGCGCCTGGCGGCGCTGCGCCGCAGTCTCGGCGGCGACCAGGTCAGCGACGCCTTCGGCCGCGGTCAGGTCGAGCTTGCCGTTGAGAAAGCCGCGCCGGGTGAATTCGCCGGGATCGGCCATGCGCAGACCGGGCCGGGCGGCGAGCGCCGCGAGCACGCCGGCGACCACCGCCGCGCCGCCATGCAGGTGCAGCTCGACGACGTCCTCGCCGGTGAAGCTGGCCGGGCCCGGGAAATAGATGGCGAGACCATGGTCGAGCAACTCGCCGCCGGCGGGATCGCGGAGATCGACCCGCTGCGCCCGGCGCACCACCAGATCGCGGCCCGAAAGCGCGCGGGCGGTGGCCATCGAATCGGCTCCGGAAAGACGCACGATGGCGATCCCGGCGCGTCCGCGCGCGGTTGCCAGGGCGTATATCGTTTCCGGATTCATTGCCAACCCGCAATTATTCGCCTACAAAATGTAGGGTCTATTTATCCTCGGGCATCAACATCAAGTTTTTGACCCGGCCGCCGCCCAGCAGGTGTTCGGTCAGGATGCGGTCCGCGTCGGCCATCGACTCGCATTTGTACCAAACGCCCTCGGGATAGATCACCACGGCCGGGCCGAGCTCGCAGCGGTCGAGGCAGCCGGCGGAATTGATTCGGGTCCGTTCTATGCCCAGTTCCTTGGCCCTGGCCTTCATGTAGTTGCGGATCTTCTCCGAGCACTTGGCCTTGCAGCAGCCGCGCGGATGGCCGTCCGGGCGCTCGTTGGTGCAGAAGAACACGTGCCGGTCGTAGAACGGCGGCGGATCGTCGTTGGTTTCGCTCATAGGCCTGTCGTCGTCCTCGTTATCAGCTGTCGTCGTCTTCGCCGGTCTTCCGCATCATCTGGCCCCAGAACGCCTTCTGCATCTGCTCCCAGCCCTGGATACCGGCGGGGAACCAGGTCTTGAACAGGGTTTCGGGATCCATGGCGTCCAGGTTGGCGCGCATGCGCTTCTCCAGCTCCGCGACCATGGCATCCTGCATGGGCTTGATGTCGGGCAGGCCGAGAAAGGTCCGCGCCTCTTCCGGCGAGCAGTCGATGTTGATGGTGACTTTCATGGTGCCGTCCCCATATCCGGTCTGAAATTGGGGTTGTTTTAAGCCGCCCCTGGCTCAAACTAAGCCAGCTAGAAATAAGCCAGCCCGGGCCGAAGATTACAAGTCCGCGCAACGCGGCCGGCCCGACGCGGCGCCGGTGGGGAAAAGGATTCACGACGTGAGCGACGGAACCAACCGGCTTGGCGGCGAAACCAGCCCGTACCTGCTGCAGCACAAGGACAACCCGGTACACTGGTGGCCATGGTCGGGAGCGGCGATGGCGGCGGCGCGCGAAACCGGCAGGCCGGTGCTGCTCAGCGTTGGCTACGCCGCCTGCCACTGGTGCCACGTCATGGCGCACGAGAGCTTCGAGGACGAGGCGACGGCGGCGCTGATGAACGAGCTCTTCGTCAACGTCAAGGTCGACCGCGAGGAGCGTCCCGACGTCGACGCGCTCTACCAGGCGGCGTTGCAGATGATGGGCGAACAGGGCGGCTGGCCGCTGACCATTTTCGTCACCCCCGACGGCGAGCCGTTCTGGGGCGGCACCTACTTCCCGCCGACCGCGCGCTACGGCCGGCCCGGCTTCAAGGACGTGCTCAAGTCCATCGCCGGCGCCTACGCCGAGCAGCGCGATCAGATCGCCACCTCGACCGCTTCGATGAAAGACGCGCTCAAGCGCCTGGCCAAGCCGGAGGGCGGCGGCGAGCTGACCATGCCGCTGGTCGACCGCGCCGCCACCACGATCCTCCGCGCCATCGACCCGATCACCGGCGGCACCATGGGCGCGCCGAAGTTTCCACAGCCGTCGCTGCACAAACTGCTGTGGCGGGCGCACCGCCGGCGCGGCGCCAGCATGTTCCGCGAGGCGGTGACGCTGAGCCTCGACCACATGTGCCAGGGCGGCATCTACGATCACCTGGGCGGCGGCTTCGCGCGCTACTCGACGGACGAGGTCTGGCTCGCGCCGCACTTCGAGAAGATGCTCTACGACAACGCGCTGCTGGTCGAACTGATGTGCGACGTCTGGGCGGTGACGCGCTCGCCGCTCTACGCGGTCCGCATTGAGGAGACGATCGGCTGGGCGCTGCGCGAGATGATGGCCTCCGGTGCAGACGGTCCGCTCGCCTTCGTCAGCGCCTACGACGCCGACAGCGAGGGCAAGGAAGGCAAGTTCTACGTCTGGTCGGAAGCGGAGATCGACGCGCTCCTCGGCGACGACGCAACCCGCTTCAAGGCCCATTACGACGTCACGCGCTTCGGCAACTGGGAAGGCCACACCATCCTCAACCGTTCGCGCGACATGTCGCTCGCCGACGCCGAGACCGAAGCGGCGCTGGCGAAATCGCGGGAAATTCTTTTCGCCGTTCGCGCAAAACGCGTGTGGCCCAGTCGCGACGACAAGGTGCTCGCCGACTGGAACGGACTGATGATCGCGGCACTCTGCCGCGCCGCCGTGACCTTCGATCGCACCGATTGGCTTCAGGCGGCGGAAGACGCTTTCGCCTTCGTCGTCACCCGCATGAGCGCGGATGCGGACTCCGGCCGCCTGCTGCACAGCTGGTGCGACGCCAAGGCGCGCCATCCGGGCGTATTGGAGGATTACGCCAACATGGCGCGCGCCGCGCTCGCGCTCTTCGAGGTCACCGGCGCGGCCGACTACCTCCAGCGCGCCAAGGGCTGGGCCGCCGTCGCCAACGAGTTCTTCTGGGACAAGGAGCACGGCGGTTATTTCATCAGCGCCAGCGACACCGCTGACATCATGATGCGGACCAAGCCGATCCACGACAACGCCACGCCGCCCGGCAACGGCGTCATGGCGAACGTGCTCGCCAGGCTCTACCACCTGACCGGCGACGACGACTACCGTGGCCGCTTCGACGCGCTGGTGCGGGCGCTGGTGCCGGCCGGCCTCGAGCACGTCGAGCACCAGACCTCGCTCCTGATGGCGTTCGAGCTGATGGCCGAGGGCGTGCAGACCGTCATCGTCGGCGAGGACCAGGCCGGCGCCATGCCGTCCGGCTTGGCGCTCGCGGCACTGCAGGCCGCACCACCGGCGAGCGTGCTGCTGCGCGCCTCGGGCGCGGACGATCTCCCAGCCGACCATCCGGCCAAGGGCAAGCAGGCCATCGACGGCAAGCCGACCGCCTACGTCTGCGTCGGCCAGACCTGCTCGCTGCCGATCACCGACGCGGCGGCGCTCAGGCAACGCCTCGAAGGCGGGCAATCGTGAGCGCGGGTGCCGCATGAACGCCAACGTCGCCTGGCTTAGTTTCCCCTCGCCTGTCGGCGCGCTCACCGCATTCACCGTCAACAACCGCCTCGCCGCCATCGAGTGGGGCCGCGCGCCCGAACCCGACCACGCGCCGACCACGCTGCTCACCGAAGTGCGCCGGCAGCTCGACCAGTATTTCGACGCCAAGCGCGAAAGTTTCGATCTGCCGCTGGCACCGGCCGGCGGCGACTTCCAACAGGCCGTGTGGCGCGCCGTGTGCGAAATCCCCTACGGCGCGACGCGGACTTACGGCGACCTGGCCACGGCATTGGAAAGCTCGGCCCGCGCCGTCGGCACCGCCTGCGGCAAGAACCCGATCCCCATCGTCGTCCCGTGCCATCGCGTCGTCGGCGCCAGGGGCAAGCTCACCGGCTACTCCGGCGGCGCCGGCGTCGAAACCAAGGCCTATCTGCTCAGGTTGGAGGGGAACAGCTTAGTCTGACCGCGCTCCGCGCTCACAAGTGTTTTACTCCGGGGACTGCCCGAATCCGGTTGCCCGGCCGGGCCCGGCTTCGCAAAATGACCGCAACGATTTCCAGGGAGGTTTCCATGACCAAAGCCATTCGCATCCACAAGCAGGGCGGCCCCGACGTGCTCCAGTGGGAGGAGGTCACCGTCGGCGGCCCCGGCCCCGGCCAGGCCCGCATCAAGCAGAGCGCCGTCGGCCTCAACTACATCG
>JAYNJY010000179.1:0-3786 GCA_038110665.1 Rhodospirillaceae bacterium
GTCCTGCAGGGCTTCGTCGAGGGCTCGAACGTCAACGCCATCGAGGAGGTCGCCAACCTGATCCGCGCCGAGCGCGCGTATTCGATGAACTCCAAGGTCATGTCGACCGCCGACCAGATGATGGCGACCAGGAAGTAATGCCGTAACACCTTCACGGTCTCTCCGGCCGAGGTCACTCGCCGGACGCGGAACGGAACCGCGTCCGGCGATTTTTTACGTTCCGCCCGGCGGTTTGAACGAACGCCGGCGGCGTGCTCGGCCGGGCCGGCCCCGCCGTCCGGCGCCAGCGCCAACAGCTTTTGCGCCAGGCGCCGGTCCATGCGGGTGAACGCGATGTCCTCGACCAGCTTCTGCAGGTCCGACATGCGGGCCATGTAGCGGGTGAAGACCAGTTGGCGAAATACCGCCGAGCGGCCCATCAGCGCGTCGAAACTGTCCTTCGGCACGAACAGCGCGACCGCTGGCGTCTCGGTGACGCCTTCCGCCATGTAGTCCTCCCCGGAGATCAGGCACGACGTGGTCATGATGCAGCTTTCGCCGGCGGCGCCCCGGTACAGCACGATCTCGCGGCCGCCGGCGCCGGCCTGCTGGACGCGGACCACGCCCTCGGCCAACAGCATGAAGCCTTCCGGCTTCTTGCCCGGCGCGAACACGGTGCGGCCGGCCGGCAATGCGGCGATGTGGGCGTGGTCGGCGAGGTAGCGGCGGTCATCGCCGGACAGCGCGTCCAGTTCCGGAAACCGGTTCAGCCAGTCGTTCGCCGGTGGCGTGTTCACCTCGACCTCCCCGCGCTTCGCCGGGTCGCTTCAGAATTCGACGAAGATCGGTTGATGGTCGGAGCCTTGGGCCTCGGCGTCAACCCAGGCGCGTTTGGCCCGGTCGGCGACGTCCAGGGTGGCGAAGGCGTAGTCGATGCGGACCATGCCCTTGTCGGACCCGCAGGTCGGGCCGTCGAGAAGCCCGTTGCCGGTCTGCGTCCACAGGTCGATCAGGCCGTCGAGGCGGTTGATGCGGCCGTATTTCGGATCCTCGGGGCCGACCAGAAGGTCGTATTCCGGATCGTCGGGCGCGAGGTTGAAGTCGCCCATGAACAGCGCGGCGCGCGGCATGTCGATCAGCGGCCCGTCGGCGGTCCAATGCGCGCTCACCTTGCGGCCGGTGACTACGCCGCCCTGTCCGGGCGTTTCGCGAAGGATCCGGTTGAGGGTGCCTATCTGGACCCGGCGTTCGAGCGCCGCGGCGTGGCCCAGATGCACCGAATGAACGCGCACCGGACCCAGCGCCGGCACGTCGATCACGCCCTCCAGCGCGGATCGCTGCAGCGCCAGTTGGTCGACCATGCCGAACTTCGGCAAGAGGTGGTTGCGGCTCGACAGGATCGGCCACTTCGACAGCAGCATGTTGCCGAACTGGCGCCGCCGGTTGGTAACCCGGCCGTCGTCGCCGATGACGCTGGCGTCCAGATCGACGCCGCCGCCGTAGACGTGGAAGTGCTTGGGGAAAAGGGCGCCGATCTCGGTGGCCTGATCGATCAGGCCGGTGGTCGAGAAGAACCGCTCGACCTCCTGCAGCGCGACGATGTCAGCGTCGCCGATCTCGGCGGCGATGCGCGCCAAGTCGATGCGCTCGTCCTTGCCGGTGCCGTATTGGATGTTGTAGCTGCAGACGCGCATGAGGGGCGGCGCGGCCGATCAGCCGGCCGGCTTGCCGGTCGCCGCCTGCGCTTCGATGATTTGCAGGGCCTCGGGCAGGGTGATGCGGCCGTCGCCGTCGCGGTCCAACAGGGCAAAGCGCGCCAGGCCCTTGGTTTCGTATTCCTCAATGGAGATGCGGCCGTCGTGGTCCGTATCGAACCAGGCGAAGCGGCTCAGCCAGGCGCGCTCGGCCTTCAATTCGGCCGGGCTCAGCCGGCCGTCGCGGTCGGCGTCGAGCCGCGCGAATTTCTGGTAGCGGGCGTGGTGCAGCTCATCCAGGCCGACGACGCCGTTTCGGTCCTTGTCCAGGGCGCGGAACCAGCTCGGCGCGTCGTTGTCGGCGCGCGCCGGCAGCAGGGCGAGCGTCGCGGCGGCAAGAACGGCGGCGGCGATCCAGGTTTTCATGGGCCTCAGCTCCCGGTGGCTCCGATTCGCCCAGTTTGCGCCGACAATGGTGAACGAAAACCTAAGACCGCCAAGGACATGCGCGGCCAACGCCGCCCTTACGAACCGCCGCCGGGTGGTTTACACTTGCGCCAGGCCAAAGAGGATATGTCCGCCCATGCCGTTTGTCCATCGCGATGAACACGGCCACATACAAGCCGTCTACGAGGAATACCTGGAGGGCACCGAAGAGGTGGAGCCGGGCGATCCCGACCTGATGGCGTTCATCCAACGCAACATCCCGCAGGCCGGCAACATCCTGAACGACGAATGGGAGATGTCGGACTTGGCGCTAGCCCGCGTGCTCGAGGACTTGATCGAGGTGCTGATGGAAAAAAAGGTGATCTTGTTCACCAACTTCCCGGAAGGCGCCCAACGGAAACTGCGCGAAAGCCGCGGCCTGCGCAAGGAGCTCTCCTACATCGAGGGTCTGTTCGGCGGCGACGAGGACGACGACGACACCGGCTACCAAAGCGGCGAGGGCGGGCTGCTGTAGGCTCAGCTGTCCGTCAGTCGGGCGGTCCCTTCAATTCGACCACGTTGCCTTCGGGGTCCTCGATGTAGATCGAGGGGCCGTCGCCTTCGGCGCCGTAGCGGCGTTCGGTCGGCCCGGCGGCGACGCCGTGCGCCGCCAGGTGCGCGCGCAGCGCGGGCTCGTCCCAGGTGTCCAGCCGCAGGCAGAAATGATCCATGTTGCGGGCCGCGCGGACGGCCGGCGCGTCAGCCGGAATCAGGTCGATCAATTGGCCGCCGGCGCGCAGCTGGTGCAGGCCGATGCCGTCAAGCTTGCGCTCCAGCGGGCAGCCCAGCACGCCTTCGTAGAAGGCCAGCATGGCGGCCATATCGCGCGCCGCGAGGACGACATGGTCGAGGCCCCGGATCGGCGGCGGGGCCATGTCAAACGCCCAGGGCTTCGGCGACGTCCTCCATCGAATCGCCGATCACGTCCCAGTCTTCCTCGGCTTCGAAGTTGGAATTCTGGTCGACGCCGTACTCGGTGGGACGGTTGATGTAGGCGGCCCGCATGCCGTGCGAGCGGGCGGCGGCCAGGTCGTCGTTGTGGGCGGCGACCAGCATGATCTCGCCGGGTTCCAGCCTGAGCCGGTCGATGGCGCCGAGGTAGACGGCGGCGTCGCGCTTGTAGGCCTTGAACACGTCGGACGAGAGGATGAAGTCCCACGGCAGCCCGGCGCGCTTCGCCATCGAGGCGAGGCAGATGATCGAGCCGTTCGACAGCGTGCCGAGCAGGTGCTTGGTGTGCAGCCGCTTCAGCCCGGGAACGCAGACCGGCCAGGGGTCGAGTTGGTGCCACCAGAGGTTCATCGCCTGGCGGTCCGCTTCGTTAAGCCCGGCGTCGAGACCGAACTCGGGAATGATCTCGTCGAGGCGCTCACGGTGGATGACGTCGATCGCCGTCCACGGCCGCTCGCCGGACTGGACGCGCGCCATGCCGGGCTTGTAGCCGGCGCGCCAGGCGCGCGCGAAGGCGTCCCAGTCGGTCTCGGGCAGGTCCCTGCGCTTGGCCAGCGCCGCGCCCTTGCGGGCGATCGAACCGCGCCAGTCGGCGACGGTGCCGAAGGTGTCGAATACCAGCACCTTCACATTTGCGATACTCATCGAATTCTACTCATTGTCCTGGGGGGGCGAG
>JAYNJY010000179.1:3796-5056 GCA_038110665.1 Rhodospirillaceae bacterium
CGTCATGAGGCGGGTGAGAGCAATTTTCATTGTGCTGCTTGTGGGTCTTTTCCTGAACCCCGCCGCACGCGCCGAACTGGTCGACCTGGAACTGGTCCTGTTGGTCGACGTCTCCGGCAGCATCGACGACGACGAGGCGACGCTGCAGCGCGAGGGCTACCTCAAGGCGATCACCGACCCGCGCGTGATGCAGACGATCCAGAGCGGCCGGCACGGCCGGATCGCCGTGATCTACGCCGAATGGGCGGGCGATCATTACCAGCAGATGCTCACCGACTGGCACGTGATTGAGGATGCCGCCAGCGCCAAGGCGTTCGCCGACCGGCTGGCGGCGCAGCCGCTGCAAGTCGAATTCTGGACCTCGATCAGCGGCGCCATGCGGTTCGGCCTGGAACTGCTGGGCCAGAGCCCCCACCAGGGGCGCCGCCGGGTGCTCGACATTTCCGGCGACGGCCCGAACAACTCGGGCGGACCGGTGATGGCGATCCGCCAGCAGGTGCTGGCGCAGCGCGTCACCATCAACGGCCTGCCGATCATCAACGGCCGTCCCAGCCGCTACGGCCGGCTGCCGATGAAGAACCTCGACGAGTACTATCGTGAATGCGTGATCGGCGGCACCGGCGCGTTCATGGTCGTCGCCCACGGCTTCAACGATTTCGCCCGCGCCATCCGCCGCAAGCTGATCCTGGAGATCGCCGGCGCCCAGCCGCTGACGCCGCGCCTGGTGTCGGCGGCGTTGCCCGACCCGGCGATCTGCTTCACCGGCGAGCGCCGGCGAAACTGGGATTTCGATCGGGACGAGATGTAGGCAGCGGCGCTCAGGCGCCGGACCGGCGGGGCGGGGCGGCGCGGAACATCTCGGAAATCCGCTCGCTGATCTTCAGCGTCTCCGCTGCGAACGTCGCCTTCTCGGCGTCGCCCGCGACGTTGTTCGGAAACACAGCGGCGATCGCCGCGACGATCCCGCCGCCCTCGTCCAGGACCGGGGCGGCGACGCCGCCGACGTCGGAATGGCTCTCGCCGTTGTTCCACGACAGCCGGGTCTCGCAGGTCTCGGCCAATTGCGCCTTCAGCGCGTCGACGTCGGTGATGGTCGTCGGCGTCAGGCGCTTCAGCCCGGGTTCGGCGACGATGGCGTCGAGCAGCTCGGAGTTCTCTCCGCGCCAGCGCTTCTTCGCCGGGTCATCGATGCTTTCCTGCACCGCGTCGCGCAGCCAGCGCAGGTTGCCCGCCTCGAAAGACTGGATGAAGACTGGCGCC
>JAYNJY010000179.1:5066-6397 GCA_038110665.1 Rhodospirillaceae bacterium
GCGAAAACGCCAGGAACAGCTTACCGCCGGCGGTCGCGTGCAGCATCCGGTGCTCGCCGACGCGGGTGATCACGCGCAAGGCGCTCGGGCTTTCGACCGTCGCGACGACGAGTCCATAGACTCCGTCCAGCACGACCAGGTGCGCCGATTGGTCGATGCGCGCCGCCAGGGCGCCGAGGAAGGGCAGCACCTTGTCGACGATGTTCTGTCGGCTGGCGAAGATCGAACCCAGGCGGAAACCGCCGACTCCGACGCGCACTTTGCGCGTCGTCGGATCCTGTTCCAATAGCCGCCCTCGGCACAGCGACCCGACAAGGCGCGAGACGATGCTCTTGTGGATGTCGAGCTCGCGGCTCAGTTCGCCGATCTTGAATTCCGGCCGGTCGTGCGAAAACGCTTCGAGGATGCGCATTGCCTTGTCGACCGTCTTCAGTTGGGAGTTTTTCTGGGTATCCGCCATTCGCGCTACGGTGCCGTCATTGGAAACTCGGGGAATGTGTCGAGGGAGCGTCGCGAAGTCAATCGGCCATCCTCACAATCGATGTATCGTAGATTGTTGCGATAAAAGAAACAATCAATCTGATATTGACAAATAATGACAATAAATCGATTTTTTAAAGATATTTATTTGTTGCCAATATAAAGACAAATGGATTCGCGACTGCGGAACCTGGCGCAAGCGTGGGGCCCGCCGCGATCGCGGCCGATCGGACCGTTAAGCCGCCTGCCGGAAAACGTCAAGGCGGTGACGTTGCGCGCGCCCGTCGTGTCGCGCCGGAACTGGTTGCAGAAAGGCTGGTAATTTGCCCAAAATGGGGGACCGATTGGGGGACGCATGGCCCCTAATCGCAATCAACTAGTTGAAAATATTATATTTAATGTCATTTAATGGCGGAGGGAGAGGGATTCGAACCCTCGATACGGTTTCCCGCATACACGCTTTCCAAGCGTGCGCCTTCAGCCACTCGGCCACCCCTCCGCACGCCGGCGCAACCTAGCGAAGCGGGGGCCGGGGTTCAAGCAGAACTAAGGGTTCGCGGCGCGACGCGCACATGGCAATTTGGCGTTTGTGCGACGCGTCAAGGGGCGTACCATGCGGCCATGAAGGTGCCTTACTATTTCGGCTGGGTGGTGCTCGCCGCCGCCTTCGCTTCCGCCGCCGCCGAGGTCCTGGTCAAGCCGTTGAAGGGCGGCAGCCAGCTCATCGTGCCGGCGCACGATCTGTGGTACACGGTCGCGCCCGGTAGCCTGCTGGTGGCCAAGATCCGTCTCGAAAACATCGACCCCGCGCTCTGGGACCCGGTCGCGCTCGGGTTGCTGTCGCTGCCGGC
>JAYNJY010000180.1:0-6391 GCA_038110665.1 Rhodospirillaceae bacterium
GGCGCCGCGTGATCTCGCGGCTCTGCACCGGCTCGGCGCCGGCGTGGTAGGCGATGTCGAGGACGGCCTCGACGGCATAGAGCGCTTTTTTGGAAAGCCGGAACATTCGCTGTTCTCCTTTCTTATTATGCCGTGCCGGTGGAGCCGAAGCCGCCGGGGCCGCGCTCGGTCGCGTCGAGCGCCTCGCACTCGAGCCAGCGCGCCGTGATCACCGGCGCCAGCACCATCTGGGCGATGCGCATGCCGCGTTCGACGGTGAACGGCGCGCTGCCGTGGTTGATCAGGATGACCTTGATCTCGCCGCGGTAGTCGGCGTCGATGGTGCCGGGGCTGTTGAGCCCGGTGATGCCGTGCTTGGCCGCGAGGCCGGAGCGCGGCCGCACCTGGGCCTCGAAGCCGGCGGGAAGCGCGATGGCGATGCCGGTGGGGATGAGTTCACGCTGGCCCGGCTGGATGATCACGTCGGCGCCGACGGCGGCCAAGAGGTCGCAGCCGGCGCTGCCGGGCGTGGCGTAGGCCGGCAGCGGCAAATCGGCGCCATGCGCGAGTCGCTGGATCGCGACCTCGACGGCGGATCCCGGCGCGAGGCCGTGGCCAGGGTCGCTCACTGGGCCGCCTCGGCCTTGAGCGGGCCGAGGGCGTCGGCGATGCGCTCGGCCAACTTGCGGCTGACGGCCACCTTCGACATGACGGGCCAGTCCTCGGTGCCGCCGGCGGTAATCAGGTACACGGTGTTGTCGTCGCCGGCAAAGGTGCCGGTCTCGGGCGAAACGTCGTTGGCGACGATCCAGTCGCAGCCCTTGCGTTGGCGCTTCGAGGTGGCGTTGGCGATGACGTTCTCGGTTTCGGCGGCGAAGCCGACGACCAGTTCCGGGCGTTCGCCCTTGAGATTGGAAAGGGTGTGCAGGATGTCCGGATTCTCGGCCAGCGCCAACGGCGGCGGCGCCGCGTCCGCTTCCTTCTTGATCTTGCCGGCGGCGGCATCGGCGACGCGCCAGTCGGCGACGGCGGCGGCGCAGACGGCGATGTCGGCGGGCAGCGCCTTCTCGCAGGCGGCCAGCATGTCGCGCGCGCTCTCGATGTGGACGACCTTGCAGCCGGCCGGGTCGGGTTGCGTCGTCGGCCCGGTGACGAGCGTCGTCTCGCAGCCGAGCGCACGCAGCGCGGCGGCAATGGCGTGTCCCTGCTTGCCGGAAGAGCGGTTGGCGATGTAGCGGACCGGATCGATCGGCTCCAGCGTCGGGCCGCTGGTGACCAGCGCGCGGCGGCCGGCGAGCGGCCTGCCGGCGCTCAAGAAATTCTCGACCGCGGCGACGATCTCGAGTGGCTCGGACATGCGGCCCATGCCGTATTCGCCGCAGGCCATGTCGCCCTCGTTCGGGCCGATCAGGGTGACGCCGCGCTCGATCAGCGTGGTCAGGTTGGCCTGGGTCGCGGCGTGGTCCCACATGCGGACGTTCATCGCCGGCGCTGCCAGCACCGGCTTGTCGGTCGCCAGCACCACGGTCGAGGCGAGGTCGTCGGCGATGCCGCCGGCCATCTTGGCCAGCATGTTGGCGGTCGCCGGCGCGACGACCAGGAGGTCGGCATCGCGGGAAAGCTGGATGTGGCCCATCTCGTGTTCGTCGGTGAGCGAAAACAGCTCGCCGTAGACCTTGTCCTCGCTGACCGCGCCAAGCGCCAGCGGCGTGACGAACTGGGCGCCGCCTCGGGTCAGGACGCAACGCACCGCCGCGCCGCGCTCGCGCAGCCGGCGCACCAGTTCGGGCGTCTTATAGGCGGCAATGCCACCGGTGACGATCAACAGAATGTGTTTCCCATGCAGCATGTGGGAAATTCCTAATTTCACGAAAAATTGGTGTGATAAATTAGCGATCCACACCCTAATGCGCAAGCGCGACGGGCATTACGAGGCGATCAGCGCAATTGCCAGAACGGCGATGACCAGCCAGAGATAAAGCGAAATGGGCGTGCGGCGCTCGCCGCCGCCGCGCAGCGACTTGATTGTGTCGGGGTGCAGGCGGACGCGACCGCCGGAGACCAGCGCGGCACTCTCCTCGAGGCCGTCGAGCAGCTTCGGCAGCCGGCTGATGGCCTCGGAAACGCCCTCGACGGCATCGCGGACCCGCGCCTCCAGACCCAGGTTGTCGCACATCCAGCTCTCGATCAGGGGGCGCGCCAGCACCCACATGTTGGCGCTCGGGTCGAGCCGGCGCGCCGTGCCCTCGGCGACCAGCATGGTCTTCTGCAACAACAGCAACTGCGGCTGGGTTTCCATCTCGAAGGTTTCGGTGATCTTGAACAGTTGGCCGAGCAGCCGCGCGATGGAAATTTCGTTCTGCGGCTTGTCGAGGATCGGCTCGGCGATGGAGCGGCAGGCCTGGGTGAAGGCGTCGACGCAGCGGTGCGCCGGCACCCAGCCGGCCTCGAAATGCACCTCGGCGGCGCGCCGGTAGTTGCGCGTGAGAAAGGCGAGCAGCATTTCCGCAAGGATGCGCCGGGTCTTGAGGTCGAGCCGGCCCATGATGCCGAAGTCGACCGCGCCGATGGCGCCCGCCGGCGTGACGAACAGGTTGCCCGGATGGACGTCGGCGTGGAAGAAGCCGTCGCGGAATACCTGGCGGAAAGTGGCGTTGGCAGCCTTGGTGAGAATTTCGGTCGGGTCGTGGCCGGCGGCGATGAGTGCCGGGCGGTCGTCGAGCGGCGTGCCTTCCAGGCGTTCGGTGACCATGACGCGCCGCCCGGTGCGGCCCCAGTCGACCTCGGGCACGACGAAGTCGGGATCGTCGGCGAAATTGTCGCCGAGTTCGGCGCAGGCGGCGGCCTCGAAACGGAGGTCCATTTCGAGCTCGACCGTCTCGGCTAGGGTCTCGACGACTTCGATCGGTTTCAGGCGCCTCAAGTCGGGCCGGGCGCTCTCGATCAGGCCGGCGAGCCAGCGCAACATGTCGATGTCGCGCGCGAACGCCTCCTCGATGCCGGGACGCAGCACCTTGACTGCGACCTCGCGGCCGTCGGAGGTGACGGCGAGATGGACCTGGGCGATGGAGGCGGCGGCGACCGGTTCGTCGTCGAAGCTGGCGAACAGGACGTCCATCGTCTCGCCGAACTCGTCCTCGATGGTGGCGCGCGCGTCTGCGGTCGGGAACGGCGGCAGGCTGTCCTGCAACTCGGACAGGTCGGCGGCAAGCTCTTCGCCGAGCAAATCCGAGCGCGTCGCTAACGCCTGGCCCATCTTGATGAAGCTCGGCCCGGCCTCGCTCAAGGCCCGCGCCAGGCGCTGGCCGGGGCGGTCTTCGGCGCTCTTTCGCGACAGCAACCGGGCGAGGGTGACGACCGCCGGCGCGGCGCCGAGTTTCTCGAGCGGTTCGAGCGCGTCGTGGCGGGCGAGGATCCTGGCCACGCGGAGCAGGTTGCCGGCGTTTCGGAGCGTGGCGAACACGGCTCAGGCCCGCCAGGCGGAATGCAGCGCGGCGATGCCGCCGGAAAGCTTGAGCACGCTGACGTTCTCCAGGCCGGCGTCGGCGATCATGGCGGCGAAGGTGTCGGCGTCGGGGAAGCGGCGGATGCTCTCGGCGAGATAACGGTAGGCGTCGCGGTCGTCGGCGATGCGCGCACCCAGTTCCGGCAGCACCTTGAAGGAGTAGGTGTCATAGAGCTTCGCCAGCCAGGGCGCGTCGACGTTGGAAAATTCGAGGCAGAGGAAGCGCCCGCCCGGCCGCAGCACGCGCCGCGCCTCTTCCAGCGCCTTCTCGATATGGGTGACGTTCCTGATGCAGAAGGCGATGGTGAAGGCGTCGGCCGACATGTCTTCGAGCGGCAGCTTTTCGGCGTCGCCGGCGATCCAGGCGATGCCGTCGAGGATGCCGCGGTCGAGCGCGCGGTCGCGGCCTTTGGCGAGCATTTCCGCGTTGATGTCGACGACGGTGACCGGGCCGCCGCCGGCCTCTAGGAAACGAAAGGCGATGTCGCCGGTGCCGCCGCCGACGTCGACCAGCGCCATGTCGGCGCGCGGGCGCAGCCAGTCGATCATCGCCGCCTTCCAGAGCCGATGGATGCCGAGGCTCATGACGTCGTTCATCAGGTCGTACTTGCCGGCGACGCTGTCGAAGACGTCGCGCACCAGCGAGGCCTTTTCGGTCTCCGCGACCTCGCGGAATCCGAAGTGCGTGGTCGCGGCCGCGCCGGTGTTGTCTGAGGGCTTCTCGGTCATGGCCGGAACATAACCCAAGGCTTGCGTCGAAACCAGCAGGGACACCATGGACAAGCCACCCCCGGAGGCGGCATATGGAAGCGGCGCGATAGAGGAGGGCCTCAGCCATGCCCGAACTGCCGGAAGTGGAGACCGTCTGCCGGGGCTTGCGCCCGGTGCTCGAGGGCTATCGGCTCGTCCGCGTCATTCTGCGCCGGCCCGATCTCCGGTTTCCGCTGCCCGACGGCTTCGGCCAGCGCCTGACCGGCAGGCGCGTGAGCGCCGTCGGGCGCCGCGCCAAATTCATGCTGTTCACGCTCGACGACGGCTGGGTGGCGATCGGGCATCTCGGCATGTCGGGGCGCATGCGCATCCACGACAAGGGCCCGCTGCCGCCCGAAGAGCCGCACGACCACGTCATCTTCGAGACTGACGCCGGTGCCGTGATCCGTTTCAACGATCCGCGCCGCTTCGGCTTCTTCGACCTGGTCGAGGCGGCGGACCTCGCCGGCTGCCGATGGTTCGCCGGCCTCGGGCCGGAACCGCTCGACGACGCCTTCGACGGCCCGGCGCTGGCCGGGCGTCTCGCCGGCAAGGCGACGCCGCTGAAGGCGGCGCTCTCGGATCAGCGCGTCGTCGCCGGGCTCGGCAACATCTACGTCTCGGAAGCGCTGTTCATGGCCGGCCTCTCGCCCCGGCGCAAGGCCGGCACCGTCGGGCCGGCGCGCGCCGAACGCCTGGTCGGCGCCATCAAGGCGGTGCTGCAGCGCGCCATCGCCGCCGGCGGCTCGTCGCTGCGCGACCACCGCCAGCCGAACGGCGAACTCGGCTACTTCCAGCACGACTTCCAGGTCTACGACCGCGAGGGCGAGCCTTGTCCGCGCTGCGGCCCGGCGCATCCGGTCAAGCGCATGGCGCAGTCGGGCCGCTCGACATTCTTTTGCTCGCACTGCCAGCGCTGATGCTATAAGGGGACGTCATGCGCCGTTTCCGCCTCCGCCGCCTCGCCGCCGCCGGGATCGTGCCGTTCCTATTGGCCCTGGTCCTGTCGGGCTGCCCGGCGAAAGCTCAGGACGTCCATTTCGTCAGCGTCATCGAGGATCTGCCGTTGATGGCCGGCCTCGCCGAGGACACCGACGCGGCGATGACCTTCGACAGCGCCCAGGGCCGCATCGTCGAGGCCCACGCCGCCGGCAACGTCAGCACCCGGGCGGTCGCCGCGTTTTACGCCGCCACCCTGCCGGCGCTCGGCTGGCAGGCTGCCGCCGAGGGCCAGTACGAACGCGGCGGCGAGGTGCTCACGCTCGAGATCGAGCCCGCCGGCGCCAATGCCGCGTCCGTGCGCTTCGCGCTCCGCCCGGGCGCGCGCTGAACGGCGTGGAACCCCGGCCCTGCGGGGCTTGACGGCACGCCTGCTCATCTATATAAGCCAGCGTCCGCCGGCGTTCGCGCCCAGCGGCTTTACGGAATTCAAACGCAGACAGATCACAGCAAGGAAGCCGACCCATGGCCAGCCACGCGTCCGCAACGAAACGCATTCGCCAGACCAAGCGCCGCACGAAGGTCAACCGCGCGCGCCGCGGTCCCATCCGCACCTCGATCCGCGCCGTCGAGGAAGCCATCGCCAGCGGCAACAAGAACGCCGCGGCGGAAGCGCTCAAGGCGGCTGAGCCGATGATGGCGGCTGGCGTCAGCAAGGGCGTCTTCCATCGCAACACGGTGGCCCGGAAACTTTCGCGCCTGTCGAAGCGCATCAAGTTGATGGCCGCCTGAACGCATCCGATTTAAAGCTCACGACGGCAACGCCGCAGCATCGACCGCGGCGTTTTTCGTTGCGGCGGAATCGCCGCCACGCCCACCATTTTTCCTGTTCGTTGGTTTCCGTTCCCGAAAATGCCTCGGGGAATCACACCCATAACAGAGTCAAGAACATTATTTTGGGCGGCCGCCCAACGAACATGTTGAAAGGTGGAACTTAGGCACGTAATATTCGCCGGTCGGCAATTGATGGGCAGGCGACAATTCAAAATAATGACCCCAATTTGTACATATTTGCCTGCTAAATTGTCGGGAATAGTACTTGAGTGCTGCAAAGAATTTCAACAGTTATTCAGGGCGCACGCTAAATAAAATTAAATAAAGGCCGCGGCCAGGGTGAGGTGCTTTTTTACCGAGTCCTATAAGCAAGCGGCCCTCGGT
>JAYNJY010000181.1:0-6391 GCA_038110665.1 Rhodospirillaceae bacterium
GCACATGGATCACGGCATTGCACGTTTTGACGGCTTGCAAACCATCGAAGTCACCGGCGCACCGCACGATTGCCTGCGCCTGATCTACGCCGGCGACGACAAGCTGTTCCTGCCGGTCGAAAACATCGAGATGCTGTCGCGCTACGGCTCGGAAGACGCCGGCGTGCAACTCGACCGCTTGGGCGGTGCCGCCTGGCAGGCCCGGCGCGCCCGACTCAAGGAACGGGTGCGGGAGATGGCCGCGGAACTGATCCGTATCGCGGCGCAGCGTTCGCTCAAGAAATCGGACCCGCTGCCGGTGCCGACCGGCGTGTTCGAGGAATTCGCCGCGCGCTTCCCGTTCAACGAAACCGAGGACCAGGAGCGCGCCATTGCAGATGTGCTCGCCGATCTCGCCGGCGGGCGGCCGACCGACCGGCTGATCTGCGGCGACGTCGGTTTCGGCAAGACCGAAGTGGCGCTGCGCGCCGCCTTCGTCGTCGCCTATTCCGGCAAGCAGGTTGCCGTGGTCGCACCGACGACGCTGCTTTGCCGCCAACACTACAACGTGTTCCGCGACCGCTTCCAGGGCCTGCCGGTGCGCATCCGCCAACTCTCGCGCCTGGTTAGTGCCAAGGAGGCCAAGGAAACCAAGGCCGAGCTCGCCGACGGCAAGGTCGATATCGTCATCGGCACGCACGCTTTGCTCGCCGCCGACGTCAAATTCAAGGAACTCGGGCTCCTGGTCGTCGACGAAGAGCAGCATTTCGGCGTCGCCCACAAGGAACGCCTCAAGAAATTCCGCGCCGGCGTGCATGTGCTGACGCTTTCGGCGACGCCGATCCCGCGCACGCTGCAACAGGCGCTGACGGGAATCCGCGACATGAGCCTGATCGCGACGCCGCCCGTCGACCGCCTGGCGGTGCGCACTTTCGTGCTGCCGTTCGACCCGGTCGTCATCCGCGAGGCATTGATGCGTGAGAAATTCAGGGGCGGGCAGAGCTTCTACGTCTGCCCACGCATCGCCGACATCGCGCGCGTCGCCGAGCGATTGAAGGAATTGCTGCCGGAGCTTCGTTTCGGCGTGGCGCACGGCCAGATGCCGATCCGTGAGCTGGAGGATACCATTTCCAGCTTCTACGACGGCAAGTTCGACGTGTTACTGAGTACCAACATCGTCGAGTCCGGCCTCGACCTGCCGAGCGTCAACACCATCGTCATTCATCGCGCCGACATGTTCGGACTGGCCCAACTCTACCAGTTGCGCGGCCGGGTCGGACGCTCGAAGGTGCGCGCCTACGCCTACCTGACGTTGCCGCCGAAGCAGAAGATCACGACCGCCGCCGAGCGCCGGCTCGAAGTCATGCAGACGCTCGACAGCCTGGGCGCCGGGTTTTCGCTCGCCAGCCACGACCTCGACATCCGCGGCGCCGGCAACCTGTTGGGCGAAGAGCAGTCCGGTCACATCCGCGAGGTCGGCGTCGAGCTCTACCAGCAGATGCTGGAGGAGGCTGTCGCCGAGGCACGGGGCTTAAGCGTGGAGGAAGGGCACGAAAGCGAATGGAGCCCACAAATCTCGCTCGGTCTCGAAGTGTTGATCCCGGAGAGCTACGTCGCCGACCTTAACGTCCGCATGCAGCTCTACCGGCGCCTTGCGGCACTGTCCGAACGCGCCGAGATCGAGGCCTTCGCCGCAGAAATGATCGACCGCTTCGGACCGCTACCGGCATCGGCGGAAAACCTGCTCCAGGTCGTCGCGCTGAAGGCGATCTGCCGCAAGGCCGGGGTCGACCGCGTCGACGCCGGGCCGAAGGGCGCCGTCGTCGGTTTCCACGACGATAGCTTCGCCAATCCGGCCGGGCTGGTCGGCTGGCTGACCCAGCACCAGGGTACGGCCAAGCTCAGACCCGACCACAAGGTCGTGTTCATGCGCCGCTGGGATACGCCCGAGGACAGGCTCGAAGGTGCGCGCTATCTCGTCGGTGAGTTGGCGAAAGTGGCTTCGGAAGCCAGCAACGCCTGATCAGTGAACGACGCTGCCCGAGCTTTCGGGCACCAGCACGCGCGGATCGCCGACGGTGAGGTCGAGGTCCCAATCGGCCTTCTGCGCCGACGTAATCACCATATGGCAGAGCGCGTGCAAGAGCTTCTTGTTGAGACCGAACTGCACACCGGTGCCGCTCGCCGTCTTCATCGAAAGCACGGTGTTGTCCGGGCTTACCGGCTTGACCCGGCCGCCGGTGACCAAAAGCGGGCCGGAGTTCGACGTCAGATTGACGTTGCCTTCTGTGTGCGGCTTGGAGAAATCGCTCGACTGCACCGCCTCTTGGTGCTGCATCGCCTTGACCGCATCGCGCACCGCGGGCTGCGTCGCGCGCTTGGCGATTTCCGGCGTACGGTCGAGGGTCTGCATCAACGCCCCCCACAGCACCTTTACGAAGCGCCGCGTCAGCCACAACTGGTATTCGGTGTTCTCGGCCGTGGCGATGCGCAACAGCATGCGATCCTCGCTCGGATCGTAGGTCAGGGTCAGTTGGCTGAGCGGACCGGACATAGCGCTATGATCGCGCATAACGGCAGGGAAGAAAAGGGGGCGCGGCGCCGTCAGGCGGCGTCGCCGGTAACCGCGGCGGCGTCGAGCATGCGGGCCAGCACCTGGGTTTCTTGGGCACCGGCGATGACCATGCGGTCGTTGAACACGAAGGCCGGCACGCCGTTGACGCCCATGCGGTGCGCCCGGTTGTTCTCGTCGTAGACGAAGTCGATGTCGTCGTCGGCTTCCAGGTAGCGCGCCACTGTCGCACCATCGAGACCGGTTTCCTCGGCGATGTCGAGCAGCACCTTACGGCTGCCGATATCGCGGCCGCCGAGGAAGAAATTGACGAACAACCGCTCGACCACGTCGCCGGCCTTGCCTCCACGCTCCGCGAACCTGACCAGCCGGTGCGAGTCGACCGAATTGGGCGTGCGGTCGATGCGGTCGAAGGCGAAGTCGATGTCGACCGACTGCCCGGTCTCGGCAATGGTGCCGTAGATGCGCCGCACGCGCGCCTCGGAGCCGAACTTGCAGATCAGATAGGCGGTGCGGTCAATACCTTCAGGCGGCATCTCGCGGTTGAGCAGGAACGGCCGCCAGCGGAGACGCGCCTCGATTTCCGGCCTAATCGCGAGCGCCATCTCCAACCGTCGTTTGCCGATGAAGCACCACGGACAGATGGTGTCGAAAATGACCTGGACGTCGACGGTGGCCGGCGGCGCGTCGGTCATTCCACGTACCTGCCAAACCTGACCGCCGAGTGACCACGGGCCTTGAGGCGGTTCGGCATGATCAGCACGCAGTTGTCGTAGGGCGTGCCGATCTCCTTGTCACCGTCCCAGCCGAGCACGGTGCCAGCCTTCTCGATGACCTCGAAGCCGACGTAGTTCTCCTTCCAGGTGAAGGGTTGCTCGGCGGTGATGGTGTAGGGGCCGGAGACTTCGATGATCTTCTGTTTGGGCAGGGTAGTGGTCTTCAGGTTGGCGGAGACGAAATCGGACGCGACCGCGCCGGTATGTCCGAGGAAGCGCAGCATGACGTCGTGCGCCACGATGCCCGAACTTTTCTCCCAGTGCTGGCCGCATTCGACCAAAAGCGCGTTCTTGGGCGAGTCCTGGTCGCCGAAGCCGCCGTAGTCGCGCATGCGCCGGCCGGCGGCGTGGCCCTTGTCGCAGACCACGTATTCCGGGATGCCGACTGCCTTCGCGAGCTGGCGCCCCTTGACATGAGGGCCGCACAGCATCAGCGCCGAGGCGGTCGTCGTCATCGAGTGGATGTCGAGCAGCAGGTCGACCTCGTCGAGCAAGGGTCGCACCTCGCGCGCGCGCGCCGTCTCGACGGTGACGCGATTGCCGTCGAGCGTGGCGAAGTCCCACACCCGGTTGATGTCCTCGTCAACGAGGCGCGACGCGAACGGGTCGGCGACATCGAAGGACTGATAGGCGCGCCAGTTCAGGAATCCGAGCGAAAGCTTGCCCTGGAGCGGACGGACATCCTGCTTGAACAGCCAATCGACGGCCAGGGCGCCACACAGTTCATTGCCGTGGGTGACAGCCATGACCATGACATGCGGGCCCGGTTTGCCGCTGTCGAACGTGGTCATGAAGGGAATGCCCGTGTTGCCCTTGCGGTAGGGTTCGATATCGACGGTGGACAACTCGATTAGCGGGATTTTGCGCATTTCAGTACCGTTTAAAAGGGTTTGTGATCCAGGCCTCGAACCATCAAAGCGCCGAACGTGGTCCGCGTCAAACCGCCCGTCGAAAAGCCAGTCCAACCGCTGGTCAAAACTGCGGTTCCGGCGCCCATGATATCGCTTGTCGGGGCGATAGGGTTTATGCACAATCGCGCGGAGATACCGATAAGGCGACAATTACCGTCGCGACTAGGGAGAATGATCCATGAAAATGCTGAAATTCCTGGCGTCCGGCGCCATGGCTACCGCCCTGCTCGTCGCCGGAGCCGGCGTCTCCGCCCAGACGCTCACAATCGGCCTCGGGACGGAGCCGACCTCGATCGATCCGCACTATCACAACCTGGGCCCGAACAACCAGATCGCGCAGCACTTCTTCTCGCGCCTGATCGAACAGGACCACAAGCAGAACTTGTCGCCGGGCCTCGCGGTTTCCTGGAAGGCGATCAACGACACCACCTGGGAATTCAAGCTGCGCAAGGGCATCAAGTTCACCGACGGCTCCGACTTCAACGCCGACGACGTGATCTTCAGCATGCATCGCGCCGGCAACCATCCGAATGCGCGCGCCAGCTTCGGGCTCTACACCAAGGGCAAGACCTTCACCAAGATCGACGACTACACGGTCCAGGCAACCACCGAGAAGCCGTACCCGCTGATGCCGGTCGACGTTTCCACGATCGCCATCGTCTCCGACAAGAACAAGAACAAGTGGGAAGGCGAATACAACAACGGCAACGCCGCCCAGGGCACCGGCCCTTACAAGCTGGTCAAGTGGGTCAAGGGCGAAGTCCTGGAAATGGACCGCAACGAAGCCTATTGGGGCGAGAAGCCGCACTGGGCCAAGGTCATCATCAAGCCGATCAAGTCTTCGCCGTCGCGTCTCGCTGCGCTGCTCGCCGGTGATGTCGACTTCATCGACCAGGTGCCGACGACCGACATCGCGCGCCTCAAGAAGGAACCGAAGGTCGAACTCAGCCAGGGCGTTTCGAACCGCGTGATCTACCTGCACCTCGACCAGTTCCGCGACAATCCCGAGTTCGTCAAGACCGCCGACGGCAAGGCTGTCACCAAGAACCCGATGAAGGACGTTCGCGTGCGCAAGGCGATGTCGAAGGCGATCAACCGTAAGCTTATCGTCGAGCGTGTCATGGAAGGTGTCGCCATTCCGGCCGGGCAGTTGCTGCCGGAGGGCTTCTTCGGCCTCTCCAACAAGCTCAAGGTCGAAGAATACGACCCCAAGGGCGCCAAGAAACTGCTTGCAGAGGCCGGCTATCCGAACGGCTTCCAGGTCACGCTGCACGGTCCCAACGACCGTTACATCAACGATGCCAAGATCGCCGAGGCGGTGGCCCAAATGCTGACCCGTATCGGCATCAAGACTACGCCGGAAACCATGCCGAAGGGCGTCTACTTCAAGGAAGCCAAGAACGGCGGTCCGGCGAAGCCGCCGAAGTGGAACTTCATGCTGGTCGGCTGGGGCTCTGGCACGGGTGAATCGTCTTCGCCGCTGCGCTCCCTGCTCGGCACTTACGACAAGACCAAGGGCTGGGGCCCGGCCAACCGCGGCCTCTACTCCAACCCGAAGATGGACAAGGTGCTAGATCAGGCTTTGTCGACCGTCGACGATGCCAAGCGCGCCGCGCTGCTGGCCCAAGCCACGGAAATCGCCATCGGCAAGGACCAGGGCATCATCCCGCTGCACTACCAGGTCAATACCTGGGCGGGTAAGAAGGGGCTGACCTACCTGGCGCGCTCCGACGAGCGCACGGTCGCCTACGGCGTGCGGCCGAAGTAATACCGGTGATCGGGCGGCGCCCATAGCGGCGCCGCCCGGTCGTCGGGCAAGCGCCGGTCCCGCAAAATGACCGTTTTCATCATCCGACGCCTGATGCAGAGCATCCTCGTGGTGTTCGTGATGTCGTTCCTGGTATTCGGCGGCGTCAACATCGTCGGCGACCCGGTCGAGATGATGGTCAACGACGAAGCCGACCAGGCCGAGCGTGAACGCGTCATCCAGGTCATGGGCCTGGATCAGCCCTGGTACGTGCAGTACGGCAAGTTCGTTACCAACGCCATGCACGGCGATCTCGGAAAATCCTTCGTCTACGGCGAGGAATCGCTCGGCATCATCGTCCAGCGCATGCCGGCAACCTTCGAACTGGCGCTGGCAGCCTTGCTGA
>JAYNJY010000182.1:0-5696 GCA_038110665.1 Rhodospirillaceae bacterium
CACGTACCGTGGTGTCGCGGATCGACATCCAGCATGCGCGCGAAATCCTTTTCCTGCGCCTCAGCACCGAGATCGAGATCGCAAAGGTGCTGGTGCAGATCATCGACGACGGCGGCATCGCCAGACTGATGGCATGGATCGATCGCCTCGAGACCGAGCTCTGGGCCGGCGACCAGAATTCGTTCCGCTCCGCCGACAACCGTTTTCACGAAGAAATGTATGCGCTCGCCGCCGTGCCCGGCTTGATCCAGGTGCTCCGCGCCCGGCGCAGCCATCACGACCGCATCCGCGGCCTGTTCCTGCGTCAGGCCGACCGGCGCCCAGGGGTCATCGACGAGCACCGCGCCATCGTCGATGCGTTGAAGAACCGTGACGCCGCCGCCGCCGAACAGGCGACCCGCCTGCATCTCGGCAAGTCATTGGCGATCATCGACGAAATCCGCGAGCAGTATCCGGACTATTTCTTCTAGGCCCGGCTCAAGGCGCCGGCGCTGCATCGTCTGGGCCGCGAGTGCGCTTGCGGAGCGCGTTGCGGTGGATGGTGTAGAGTGTCGAGCCGATGATGATGGTCGAGCCCGCCAGTGTCCAAACCGTCGGAATCTCGGCGAAGAAGATGATGCCGATGATGCCGGCGAACAAAAGCCGCGTGTATTCGATCGGCGCAACGGCGACGGCCTCGGCGACCTTGAGGCCCTGGATGTTGGACCACTGCATGGTCGACATCAGCGCGCCGATGACCAGGATCAGCGCCAATTCCTGCCAGGTCGGCGGGACCCAGAAATAGAACGCCGGCCCGGCCATGATCAAGGTGATGAAGCTCGATTGGTAGGCCATGATGGTCGACGCCGGCTCGACCTGCGAGAGCTTGCGCAGCACGATGGTCAGCGCGGCGACGAACATCGCAGATACCAGCGCCAGCCAAGCATAGGCGTTGATGTGCTCGGTGCCGGGCCGGACGATGACGAGCACGCCGATGAAGCCGATAATGGTCACCGACCAGCGCCGGATGCCGACCACCTCGCGCAGGAAGATGATGGCGAGCAGCGTCAAGAACAGCGTGCGCGCGAAGCTGATGGCGACCGCCTCGGCGAGCGGCATGTGCACCATGGCGGTGAAGCCGGCGCTCATGGCGACCACGGCGAACAGGCCGCGCATGACGTGCAGCTTGAGATAGTTGGTCTTGAACACCGTGCGGTGGTGCTGAACGATCACCGGCGAGAGGACGGCGAGCACGATCATCTGGCGGATGAACAGGATCTCGAACACCGGGATGCGCCGGCCGACGAACTTGATCAACGCGCCCATGCAGGCGGCGAGGAAGGCGGTGCCGAGTATCCAGAGCGCGCCGCGGGCGTTGCCTGGAAGACCGTGCCAGTACCTGAGCCACGGCAACAGCGCCGGGCGCAGAAGGGCGGGCCAGCGCCGCGAATGGATCAACGCGGAACCTCCCCGGTCATGGCGTTACTTCGTATAGGGGAGGAATCCCGGCCGCTCCATGGTGAAAACGGTCTCGGCGGTGACTTCGGTGTAGTCCTGGTAGCCCATGCGGGCGATCGGGTGCAGCTTGCCGATGTCGATCTGGCCGTTCTCCATGATCAGATCGTCGGCGATGTGGACACCGATGACCTCGCCGAAGACGACGGTGTAACGGTCGTCGCCGCCGGTGTTGGGAAGTTCGACCGTCTGCACCAGCTTGCACTCGAAGTGGATCGGCGATTCCTTGACCCGGGGCGCCTTGACCAGCTTGGACGGGATCGGCGTCAGCCCGGCGTGCTTCATCTCGTCGAGGTCCTTGGCTGAGGTCACCGAACTCGTGTTCATGGCGTCGCGCGTGTCCCAGGTGGTGAAGTTGTGCACGAACTCACTGGTCTCCAGGATGTTGCGGAGCGAATCCTTCATGCCGTCGTCCTCGACCTGGCCGTGGCCGGACGAGAACATCACCGTCGGCGGCCGGTAGGCGACGCCGTTGAAGAAGCTGTAGGGCGCCAGATTGACGTTGCCGGCGTTGTCGACGGAACTGATCCAGCCAATCGGGCGCGGGATCACCAGGCTGTTGAACGGGTTCTTGGCGAGCCCGTGGCCGTTCTTCGGTTCGTAGAACACATTTTCCTCCCCGGACGCGCGGGCGCCCCTGCGATGCTTCGACGTCTGCGGTCAGCGCCCGGCGGCCAGTCCCTGCACCGCCTTCAGCACCACCGGTGGCGACAGCGGCAGCGCGCCCAAGCTGCATCCGACGGCATTCTCGACCGCGTTGGCGACGGCGGCGGGCGCCGAGACCAGCGGCGGCTCGCCGACGCCCTTGATGCCGTAGGGATGCTTCGGGTTCGGCACCTCGATCATGACGCAGTCGATCATCGGCACGTCGGAGGCGACCGGCATGCGGTAGTCGAGGAAGCCGGTGTTCAGCAGCTTGGCGTTGGCGTTGTAGATGTAGGCCTCGTTCAGCGCCCAGCCGATGCCCTGCACGGCGCCGCCCTGCATCTGGCCCTCGACGTAGTCGGGCGAGATGGCGCGGCCGACGTCCTGGAAGATGGTGTGACGCACGGGCCGGACGAAGCCGGTCTCGGGGTCGATCTCGACGTCGGAGAGTTGGGCGCAGAAGGTCGCCTGGGCGCCGGTGGCGTTGATCTCCGAGTGGCCGGCGACGGCGCCGCCCATCTTGGTCGCCATGCCGGCGAGAGCCTTGAACGACAGCGGCTTGATCTCGGCGTTGTCCTTGTGCGCGTCGGAAGGCACCGCCTGGCCGCCGTCCCAGCGCACGTCACTGGCCGGGATGCCCCACTTCTTGGCGGCGATGGCGCAGAGCTTGTCGATGGCTTCGCGCGCAGCGTTGACGACGGCGAGGCCGGTGGCGTAGGTCGTGCGGCTGCCGGCGGTCTGGTAGTTGTAGGGCAGCGATCCGGTGTCGGCGACGACCGGCTTCACCAGTTCGATGTCGATGCCGAGTTCCTCAGCCGCCATGGCGCGCATGGACGACCGCGAGCCGCCGATGTCGGGCGTGCCGATGGCGACGTTGACGGTGCCGTCGTCCTGGACGATGACCGACGCACTGCTTAAGCCCCCGCCGTGCAGCCAATAGCCGACCGCGAAGCCGCGGCCCTGGTTGGCCGTGAGTTCGGCCTTGTAGTGCGGGTGGTTCTTGACGCTTTCCAGCACCTCGACGAGGCCGATGCGGCCGTGCTTGGTGCCCTTGAGGCTCTCGTCGCCTTCCTTGACGGCGTTCTTGAGGCGCAGCTCGATCGGGTCCATGCCGAGCTTCTTGGCCAGTTCGTTGATCACCAGTTCGGCGCCGAAGGTCGCCATCGGCGCGCCCGGCGCGCGGTAGGCCGCGACCTTGGGCCGGTTGACGCAGACGTCGTGGGCGACGGTCCGCATGTTGGCGATGTTGTAGGGCGAGAAGAAGGTGTCGACGGCGCGGGCGACCGGGGAGCCCTTGAAGGCACCGGCCTGGTACCAGATTTCGGCGTCGCCGGCGACAATGGTGCCGTCCTTCTTGCAGCCGATCTTGACCCGGCTCTTCGAGCCGCTCGCCGGTCCAGTGGCGCGGAATACCTCGGAACGGGTCAGTGCGATCTTGACCGGGCGGCCGGTCATCTGCGACAGCCGGATCGCCACCGGCTCGGCGTAGATGGTGGTCTTGCCGCCGAAGCCGCCACCGATTTCCGAAGCGGTGACGCGGAGCTTGGCCATCTCCAGATTGAGCGTGTTGCAAATCAGCCCGCGTGCGACCCAGTGGCCCTGGGTCGTGGTCCAGAGCTCGACGGCGCCGTCTTCCGACGTGGTGGCGACGCAGGCCATGGGCTCGATGTAGCCCTGGTGCACGGGCTCGGACGAGAACTCGCGCTCGACGATGACGTCGGCCTCGGCGAAGCCCTTGGCGAGGTCGCCGCGCTCGCCGGAGACGACGCGGGCGACGTTGGAGGGCTTGGTCGGTTTCGGCTCGACGCCGGCGGTGAACTGGTCCTCGTGCAGGATCGGCGCGCCCGGTTCGGCCGCCGCCTTGGGGTCAAGCACGTGCGGCAGCACTTCGTATTCGACCTCGATCAGCTTGATCGCTTCGCGCGCGATCGCTTCCGAGGTGGCGGCGACGGCGGCGACCGCGTGGCCGTCATAAAGTGCGCGGCCGCGCGCCATGACGTTGCACGAGAGGTCGTGGAAGTCGTTGATGATCGGCGGATAGGGTGGCTTCGCCGGTTCATGGTCGGGGATGTCGGCGCTGGTCAGCACCGCCTTGACGCCCTTCATGGCGGCCGCTTTGGAGGTGTCGATGGAGAGGATTTTGGCGTGTGCGTGCGGGCTGCGGAGGATCTTCGCGTGCAGCATGCCGGGCACGATCATGTCGTCGCCGTAGCGCGCGCGTCCGGTGACCTTGTCGACGCCGTCGGGCCGGGGCGTGGATTTGCCGACCCACTTGAAGTTCGAGCCGCTTCTGAAACCGCTGTCCTCGTTCATGATCCGCTTTTCCTCATTTCCTCGGCCGCGTCGAGCACGGCACGCACGATCTTGTCATAACCCGTGCAGCGGCACAGGTTGCCGGCGAGGCCGAAACGCACTTCGGTCTCGGTCGGGTCCGGGTTCCGCTCCAGCAGCGCCTTGGCCATGGTCAGGATGCCGGGCGTGCAGATGCCGCACTGGAGCGCCGCATGGTCCAGGAACTTTTGCTGCAACGGATGCAACTCGCCGCCCTTGGCCATGCCCTCGATTGTCTCGATCTCGCGGCCCTCGACCTCGCAGCCGAGCACCAGGCAGGCGTTGACCGGGCGGCCATCCATGATCACCGTGCAGGCGCCGCAGTCGCCGGTGGCGCAGCCGTTTTTGGTGCCGGTGAGCAGCAGCTCGGTGCGCAACACGTCCAACAGCGTGTCGGCGGTCGAGCAGGTGAACTGGGCCTCGTCGCCGTTGACGGTGGTGGTGACGAAATGCTTGGCCATTAATTTTTCTCCCCCTTGGACCGACGGGCGCGACCGGCGGCGATCACGGCCGCGCGCCGGGCCATCACACCGGCGACGTGGGTGCGGAACTCGACCGTGCCGCGCTTGTCGTCGATCGGTTTCGCCGCGGCGCTGGCGGCGGCGGCGAAGGCTTCGAGGGCGGCGTCGTCGAGCTTGGAGCCGATGAGTGCCTTGGCCGCGGCCTCGACCAGGATGACGGTCGGCGCGACCGCGCCCAGGGCGAGGCGCGCGGCAGTGCAGGTGCCGTTGGCGTCCAAGGTGAGCGACACACCGGCGCCGACCACGGCGATATCCATCTCGGTCCGCGGGATGAAGCGGAGATAGGCGTCGGCCGCACCGGGCGCGGGCCGCGGCAGTTGGATGGCGGCGACGAACTCGCCAGGTTCCAGCACGGTGCGGCCCGGGCTTTTCGGGAACTTCTCGGCCGCGACCTCGCGCCGGCCATTGGGGCCGGCGATGGCAACGCGGGCACCGGCAGCAACCAATGCCGGCACGCTGTCGGCGGCGGGCGACGCGTTGCAGAGGTTGCCGCCGACGGTGGCGCGGCCCTGGATCTGCTCGGAGCCGATCAGGTTGACGGCCTCGACGACGCCCGGGAACATCGTCCGGACCTCTGCGTGCTCGCCGAGCTCGGCGCCGGTGACGGCGGCACCGATGGTGACGGCGTCGGCGCCGACGGTGATGACGCGGGTTTCGGCGATATGCTTGATGTCGACCAGCAGCGACGGGCGGACGATGTCTTCG
>JAYNJY010000182.1:5706-6372 GCA_038110665.1 Rhodospirillaceae bacterium
TCCAGGCGATGTGCGGCGCCTGGGACATGTTCTCGGTGCCGCCGGCGAGCACGCGCGCGCCGGCGCCGGCCTCCTTGAGCAGCGCGATGGCCGCGTCGACGGTCTCCGGGGCTTGATATTCAAGATTCAACACGGCAGTGGTAAACTCCCGTCAAGATATTGACAAAAAAACAATAAAATGGCCACAAAACCGCCGAATTCCGAACCTGGCGGCCTTGGGCACGTCGCTAACCTTAGACCCATCGCGTAGGGATAGAAATAGCCTTTGGAAGAATTATTCCGAGGCCCCGAATTCACCAATACCTCAGCGCCTGGCCGTCAGGTCGGGCCACAGGTTTGCGGCGCCGCGCGCCAGCACGGCGCGGCCCAGGCGCTCGGCCCAGAAGCCGCCGGCGCCGTACTCGCCCTGCCACGACCATAGCCGGCGCGTGGTGAAGTGAAGCTCGTGCTCTTCCGTGAATCCGATGGCGCCGTGCACCTGGTGCACGCTGTCGGCGACCGCCTCGACGGCCTCGGCACAGACCACCTTGGTCGAGGCGACGGCGAACTCGGCCTCGGCCAGGTTGCCATCGTCCGCACACAGGTCGAGCGCGCGGAAGGCGACGTGGGCGGCCATGCGCGCCTCGGCGGCGGCGGCGGCGGCGCGCGCCAGGATCTGCTGGATCG
>JAYNJY010000183.1:0-6314 GCA_038110665.1 Rhodospirillaceae bacterium
GCAGCGCGCGAAGGCGCCGCAGAAATTGACGACCAGGCTTTTGACGCCGGGCTTGGCCAGCACCATTTCCAGCGCCGCCTTGCCCTTGGTGTAGGCCTCGCCGCCGATCTCGCAGAAGTTGGCCGGCCGGCCGCCGTAGTGGCGCACCACGTCCATGGTGGTCATCGTCAGTCCGGCGCCGTTGGCCAGCACGACGACGTCGCCGTCGAGCTCGATGTACTTGATGCCGTGGCCCTCGCCGACGGTCTCCAACTCGGTCAGTTTGTCCGGCGTGCCCTTCGGCGCGAGGTCCGGCTGGCGCTTGATCCCCGAATCGTCCATCACGAACTTGCAGTCGAGCGCGACGACGTCGCCCGATCCGGTGACGATCAGCGGGTTGATCTCCAACAGCTCGGCGTCGTTCGCGGCGTAGGCGGCATAGAGCTTCTCTAGCGTCTCGGCGACGCCTGTCTCGGCGCCCGCCAAATCGAGCCCGGCGATCAGCGCGTCGGCATCGGCGCGCGCGAAGCCCCGGCGGATGTCGACGGCGGCCTTGCGCAGTTTCTCGGGCGTCTCGGCGGCGATCTCCTCGATGTCCATGCCGCCCTCGGTCGAGAACAGCACCGCCGGCCCCTTGGTCTCCGGATCGTTGAGGACGGCGGCGTAGAACTCGCGGGCGATGTCGGACTTCGCCTCAACCAGCACCTTCTCGACCGCATGCCCGGCGATGGTCATGCCGATAATCTTCGCCGCGTGGGCGCGCGTCTCGTCCGGGCTGTCGGCGAGCTGGATGCCGCCGGCCTTGCCGCGCTTGCCGGTCGGCACCTGCGCCTTGACGACGCATCCGCCGATACGGCCGGCGGCGGCCTCGGCCTCCGCCGGGGTCAATGCCTGTTCGCTCTTGGGCACGGCGATCCCCGCCACCGCCAGCACCGGCTTGGCGGCATATTCCTCGAAGTTCATATGCCTACTTCCCGTACTTGGCCCAGTGCGCGCCGAACAGTTCCTCTTCCGAGGGCTTGTCCGCGGCGATGGTGTGCACGAGGTGGGTGATGTTGATGAAGTGCTTGTAGTTGAGGTTCTCGGTGATCGAGTTGCCGGCCCAGGTGCCGCAGCCCATGGTCAGCGTGAAGTTGAGGCCGTTGTCGAACGAACCGCCGTTGCCGAAGGTATGCGCCTGGTTGACCAGCACGCGCACGACGCGGAGGTCTTCCGCCAGTTCGGTCGCATGCGCTTCGACCTTGGTGTGGATGCCGACGGAATGCCCCATGCCAACGAAGTCGAGGATGCCCTGCACGTGTGCCTTGGCTTCGGCGAAGTCACGCGCCTTGTAGACGGTCAACGCCAGCGACAGCTTCTCGTCGGAGAACGGATGCTCCTTGCCGACTGCAAGCTCGTCCTCGACCAGGAAGAACTTGGCGCCGAGCGCCGCTTCCGGCAGGCCGCAGGTGCGCGCGAAGACGTCCGGGTCCTTGGCGATGACGTGGCGGTTCAGGTGGCCGTCGACCCAGAGCGTTTCCTGGATCTTGTTCTTGTCCTCAGGCGTGCAGCGGTAGCCGCCCTCGGCCTCGAGCGCCTTGATCGCGTCCTCGTAGACGTCGGCCAGGATGGTGACCGAGTTCTCCGACGAGCACGACGTCGCGTTGTCGAAGCACTTCGACAGCATGATCTTGTGCGCCGCGTCAGCGAGGTCGGCAGTGGAATCGATGATCACCGGCACGTTGCCGGCGCCGACGCCGATCGCCGGCGTGCCCGACGAATAGGCCCTGCGCACGTTGTTCTGCGAGCCGGTGCAGACGACCAGGTCGGACTGGTTCATCAGCTCTTGCGTCAATTGCTTGTTGACGGGCGCGGGCAGCGCCTGCACGAGGTTGGCGGGCAGTCCGATTTTTTCCAGTTCGGCACGCATGTAATCCACGGTCTTGGTCGTGGTCTTCATGCCGGCCGGCGAGGGTGCCACGATGACGGCGTTGCGGCCCTTGATCGCGAACATCGCCTTGTTGACGGGCGTCGCGGCAGGGTTGGTCGAGGGCGCGATGGCGGCGACGACGCCGACCGGCTTGGCGTACTTGACCAGGCCCTTTTCCGGCAGCTCCTCGATGATGCCGACGGTCTTGACCCGCATCAGATCGCGCAGGCAACCGAAGGTCTTGCGCTGGTTCTTGATGATCTTGCTGGCGACGTTGCCGAGGCCGGTGTCCTCGACGGCGAGTTCGGCGAGTTCAAGGGCGCGGCCGGGTTCATAGATCGACCAGGCGAGCGCGGTGACGGCTTCGTCGACGCGAGCCTGGTCGGCTTTCTCGAATTCATCCATGGCGGCACGGGCGCGCTTGATCAGGCCGGCGACCATGTCGGCCTCTGAGAGCGGCAGGTCGGTCTTGAGCGCGGTGGTCTGGGTCACGGTTTTTTCCTCCTCAGAATGGCATCGGCGCGGCCACGGTCACTCGACCGCCGGCCTCTCGGCGCCGGCGAATTTGGCGTCCTCATCGTCGTCATGCAGGTGTTCGATTTCGTGTTGCAGGCGCGCGGCGGCAGCACGCAACCGCGGCAGCTGTTCGGCGGCACGGGCGAGGTCCATGCGCGCCACCGGCGCATGCAGGGCCAGGCCCGCGATGACGCGGCCGTCGTGGTCGTAGATGGGAACCGCCATGGCGATCAGGCCGGCCAGATTCTCTTCGTTGTTGATGGCATAGCCGTCACGTCGGATCATCTTGAACTCTTCCTCCAGGGCGTCGGCCGAGGTCAGGGTGTTCTCGGTGAAATTCTTGAGCGGCACGGTCTCGAGGATGCGCTTGCGCGTGCGGCTCGGCAGGTGCGCGACCAGCAGCTTTCCGATGGCGGTGGCATGCACGGCGACACGCGAGCCGGCGCCGAGTTGCAGCCGGAGCGGCCAGTCGCATTCGACACGATCGATGTAGACGATCTCGTCGCGTTCGAGCACGCCGACGTTGCAGGTCTCGCCGATGTCGCCGACCAGTTCCTTGAGCACGGCATGCACCGGTGCGAGACGCACGGCGGCGCCGAGTGCCTTGATGCCGAGCTGGATCATGCGCGCGCCGACGAAGTAGTGGTCGCGGTTGAAATCGCGGCGGATCAGATCCAGTTCCTCCAACTGACGCACGACCCGGTGCACGGTCTGGCGCGGCAGGTCGAGCTTGGCGGAAATATCGGCGAGGCTCTGCGGCCGGCCGCCCTCGAGCAGCACGTCCAGCACCAGGGTCGCCTTCTGCAGGGCGGACCCGCTCTCGCTTTTCTGATCGGTCATCGACAACTCCCCTCGGCGTGCTATGACTAGACGCCGGAAATCTCGTGTTGGTTAGCCGATTTTGCCTCAAAATTCAATAAATTTTTGCGATATTGTCCCGTTTTTTGTGATTTTGCATTATCGCGACCGGATCGGCCGCTCTCCGCGCGGCCCGCAACGGAGTGCCCGGCATTGAGCGCCCCATCACCGCAGGCTCCTGCCCCCTCGCCCGCCTTCGCCGACAACCACGCCGCGTTCCGCACCGGCATGCGCGAGGGTGCCGGCATGCCGACGGTGATGGTCACCTCGGCCATGCTCGGCTTCGGCTCGCTGGCGCGCGATTCCGGCCTTTCCCTCGACGTCACGCTGGCGCTCTCGATCGGCATCTGGGGCCTGCCCGGCCAGGTCGCCATGGCCGAACTTTGGGCCATGGGTGCGCCGTGGCTCGCCATCATCGTCACCTCGTCGCTCGCCAACATGCGCTTCATGCCGATGGCGTTGGTGACGGTGCCGTGGTTCCGCGGCGACAAGCGCCCGGGATGGACACGCTATCTCGCCGTGCAGGTGATGTCGATCAACATCTGGTCGGTGTTCATGCGGCGCGTGCCGGTGATCCCACTCGATCAGCGTTACCCCTATTTCATGGGTATCGGCGTGCCCTGCCTGATCGGCGGCGCGGTCGGCACCACCGCCGGCTTCATCATGGCCGGCACCATGCCGCCGGCGGTGACCATCGCGCTGGTGTTCATGAACCCGGCCTACTTCATGTTCGTGTTTTCGTCAGCACGCCAGCGCAACACCATCATCGCCGTCATCCTCGGCGCCTTCACTGGCCCGCTGCTGCATCAGGTGACGCCGGACTGGAGCGTGCCGCTGACCGGTCTGATCGCCGGCACGGCGGCGTTCATGCTCGACCGCGCCACCGCGCGTATGACGGGTGAAAACAGGAGGGACGGCGATGGCGACGCTTGAACTCTGGGGCACGACGCCGCTTTGGGGGCTGACCGCGCTCTGTTTTCTCGGCACCTTGGTCTGGCGCATGCTCGGCGCCATGGTCGCCGCGCACATCGACCCGGAGGGCGCGGCGTTCCAATGGCTCGCCTGCGTCGCCTACGCCATGCTCGCCGGCCTGATCGCGCGCATCCTGCTGCTGCCGATCGGCATTCTCGCCCAAACGCCGACCTTCGACCGTGCCGTCGCCATGCTCGCCGGTTTCGCGCTGTTCTTCCTGCTGCGCCGCCACGTCTTCGCGGGCACGCTCGCTGCCTTCGCCGTGATGCTGGCGCTGACCGCGCTCCGTGCCGGCGGCCTACTCGACTGATTGTGCCAGCGCGTCCGCGACCCGGGCGATAACGTCCGGCCAGTCGCCGGCGCGTTGCTGGCGGAAGAGCCGCATCGCCGGATACCAGGGACTGTCGTCGCGCTCCAACTGCCAGCGCCAGTCGGGCGTAAAGGGTAGCAACGTCCAGACCGGCCGGCCGAGCGCGCCGGCGAGATGCGCGGCCGAAGTGTCGACGGAGATGACCAGATCGAGCGCCAGCATGGCCGCCGTCATGTCGGCGAAATCCTCGATATGCGGCGCCAGGTCGGCGACCGCGCCGCCGAAGGCAGCCTCGGCCGCGCCATCATGGCCGAGTTGCAAACTGTAGAGACGCAGCCCCGAAACCTCGGCCAACGGCAGCAGGGCGTCCGGCGCGAGCGAACGGTTGCGGTCGTTGACGTGGGTCGGCCGCCCGGCCCAGACGATGCCGACGCGAAGCCCGTCCGGCGCACCGATCCGTGCCGCCCATTTTTGTACGAGGTCTTCGGGCACGCCGAGTACGCCGCCGGGCGGCGGGATGGTTGCGGCATCGGCGCCGAGCAATCCCGGCAAGTCGAGCAACGCCGCATGACAATCGAATCCCAGCGGCGCTTCGCCCGCGCCAACCAGGGTGCCGACGAAGCCGCCGGCTTCGAAAAGCCGGCGGAGCGGCGCCGGCGCCTCGAAGGCGACTTTCGCGCCCTTGGCCACGAGCATCGGCAGGTACCGGGCGAACTGGATCGCATCGCCGTAGCCCTGTTCGGGATAGACGAATAGGGTGCAGCCGGCCAGGTCCTCCCCGGCCCAGGCCGGCGACGCGTATTCGCGCGGCTTCACCACCGCGGCGCGGCGGCGCCAGCGCCAGGCTTAGCTGGCCCAACCGTCGGCCAATTTGCCCTGCAGCAACTGCAACAGGCCCAGATTGGTATGTGCCTCTGCCGAACCGCGATCGCGGCGGATGGCGTCTGTATAGGCCGCTTCCGCCTCGGCGAGGTGGCGCATCTCGACCAGCAGATTGCCGAGGTTGTTATGCGCGTCCGCGTAGGCCGGATTGATCTCGATGGCGCGGCGGAAGCCGGCGATGGCTGCCGCCAGCTCGCCCTCACCCTGGAGCGTGTTAGCGAGGTTGAAATGCGCCTCGGCATAATCGGGCCGCGCGGCGATGGCTTTCCTGTAGCTGGCGATGGCGTCCGACGTGCGGCCGAGTTGGCGATAGGTGGCGCCGAGGTTGTTCATGGCCTCGACGAAGTCGGGTTTGGCGGCGAGCGCGCGTTCGATCAATTCGACGGCGTCGGCGAACCGGCCCTGCTGGTGGCGAACGACGCCGAGCAAATGCAGCGCGCCTGGATGGCCGGGGTTCTAGGCGAGCGCCTTGGCGTAGCCGGCCTCGGCCTCCGCGAGCCTGCCGGCGCCGTGTTGCTGCAACGCCGCCATCAGCGCCTGCTCGGCTTCGGGCGAAAGGATCGTGGCAACGGCCGGGTCGCCACCGGCCTTCTTGGCGCGTTTGCGCGCTGCCTTTTCCTGGCGGCGGCGATCGGCGCGGTTCATGGCCGGGGACGCCCGCGCCTCACGCCGCGACCGGCCGGTCACCGCCGATCTGGGTGCGGCGCATATGGCGCCGCGATGCCGGGTCGAAGGCGTCGCGCCGGTGCATGCAGAAGCGGTTGTCCCAGATGATCAGGTCGCCAACCCGCCACTGCTGCGTCCAGGCGAATTCGGGCTTGGCGGCATGCGCCCAGACCTCGTCGAGCAATGCCTCGCTCTCGGCGACGCCGAGGCCCATCACATAGG
>JAYNJY010000184.1:0-6291 GCA_038110665.1 Rhodospirillaceae bacterium
GCTCAACCCCTGGCTCGACGGCATGCGCGAGAAGAAGAAGGAGCGCGACATCGAGATGTTCTCAGGTCGGCTCGGCCTCGACGAATACGACATTCACGTCCGTGTCTACGGGCGCGACGGCGTCATGGGGCCGCTCACGCCCGCGGTCGGCGATTTCATCCCGCACGAGGTCGGGCTGATCTTCACCATCACCGCGCCGACCGAGGAACAGAGCTATTCCATCGCCAAGATCTTCGCGCATCTGGCCAGCCACTATCCGATCAAGGAATGGAGTGGCCTGATCACCGGCCTGTCGTTCCCGTTCTCGCCGATGGTGCTGGCCAAGGGCGAGTCGCATGTTTTCAACATCAACCACGTGGTGGTGCCGAAGGGCCCTTACGAAATGTTTCCAATCGAAATGGAGGAGGTGCGCAATGCCTGAACTCGGAAGCCTTGCCAAGCTGATCCGCTCGAAGAACGCCGGGCCGTTCGTGCTCACCTACGACATCATGTTCGAGGACGAGGAGACCTATCGCCGCGTGGTCCGCTCCGGCGTGCTCAACCGGGCGCTGGTCTCTGAGCTGTTTAACGTGTCGGAAAACGAAATCCAGTTCTTCGAGCACGATCTCGCCCGCGCCATCAAGTTTTCGATCCCGCGCCCTTACATCCAAGGCCAAGTCGAAGACGGTGACACCATGGGCGGGCAGCAGTTCGCGCCACTGGTGACGTTGGAGATCCCCTAGACTGAACCCATTTGATGGCAGATGGGTTTTGATGAGGCCACCGCATGGCTCGTAAGGGGCATTCGGAGATCGAAGCACGCGACAACTGCTCTTGAGGACTGATATGGTTTCGCCGCTATGGTTCAGGCCATATTCGTCCATGTCTCAAAAAATGTCGGCTCCTGGCTACTCCCTGCCGTTTAGCGGGGGGCTAGGGAACGACTCATCAGGGCTGACCAGCCCCCCTTAACGCGGTGATCGCGGTCGATCTCGACTACTCCGAGATCTCCGGCGACGGCAAGTCGATGCTGTTCGTCGTGCTCAGCGGCACCGCCTGCCGGGTGGGGAAGCTTTGAGCGCCTGGGCGGCCCAGCCGGCGCCGGCGGGCACGGGCGTCGAGCAGCAACTGGCGGCCCAGGTCGAGACCGTCTCCAAGTGGGTCGACGTGGCCGTCGAGTTCGCCGTCACCTACGGCTTCCAGATCCTGGGCGCGCTGGTCTTCCTGCTAATCGGCCTCAAGCTCGCGGCCTGGGGCGGACGGTGCGTGACCGGACTGTTGGAAATCAAGCACATCGACCAGACGCTGGCGCGTTTCCTCGGCAACATCGTCAAGGTCATCGCCGTGGTGTTCCTGGTGATAATCACGCTCGGCAACTTCGGCATCTCGATCGCGCCGTTGATCGCGCTCGCCGGCGCCTCGGCCTTCGGCGCCACGGTCGCGATCCAGGGTCCGCTGTCGAACTACGGCGCCGGGCTTTCCATCATCCTGGCGCGCACCTTCGCGGTTGGGGACACCATCACCATCAACAACAAGACCTCCGGCGTGGTCGAGGAGATCAAGCTGGCGGCGACGATCCTGCGTGGCGAGGACGTTGAAATTATCACCATCTCGAACAAGGAAGTGGTCGGTCGCGTCATCGTCAATTCAAACGAGCGCCGCGTCGTCCAGACCCGCATCTGTATCGGCGAGGACCAGGACGTCGAGAAGGCGCTCGCCGCCATCCGCTCGGCGGTCGCGGCGCTGCCGGAACTGGAGGGCGTCTCGGCGCCGCAGATCGGCATTTACGACTTCACCCACGGCGGCATCGTCTTGGGGGTGCGCTTCTGGGTGCGGAGCCACAGCTATTTCCAGGCCCGTTATGCCGTCAACGGCGCCATTCTGGCGGCGCTCAAGGGGGCGGGGGTCGGCATGCTGCCGGCCGGCGGCATGGCGGTCGCGGCGGGCTCGCTCTCGGCCGATGACGACGAACAGGACGACGACAAGATTATCTAGGCCGGGTCTGCCGCCTGATGCGCGGCCAGGTGCCGCGCCAACGTGGCGTTGAAGGCATCCGGCGTTTCATACATGACCCAATGCCCGCCGCCGTCGATGATGTCGAAGGGGCTGTCCGGCTGGTGGCGGTGGAAGATGTCGCGGCGCGCTTCGATCGCCTCCAAGCCGTTGCCGGTGATGTCTAGCGCGCCCCAGATGCCGCCGATGCGGCCCTCGATACGAGGCAACGCCTCGACCAGGCCGTTCGAAACCGAAATACGGCGGCTGCGGAAGCGGCCGCGCGAGATGTTGTCGCGATGGATGTGGATGGCGAGCGGGTCGATTGCCGCGTCCGTGGCGAGCATCAGGATTTTAAGGTTGGATCGGTGCACGGCATCGATCTCGGCTTTGGCGAGGCGCGGGTCCGGCACCTGAATGCCGCCGACGATGTAGTGCAAATCGCCGAAACCAGCTGCGCCCACGGCCGTGAACGAACGGCAGCGCCGGCCGTACAGGGCGGCGGCGTGGGCGGCGGCGATGCCGCCGAAGGAAAACCCGGCGATGTCGTAGCGCCGCTCCGGCCCGATCAACGTCTCGATGCCGATCGCCAAGGCCTCGGCGACGGGCAGAATGGTCTCGGGCCGGCCGATGCCGCCCGACTGGCCGAGGCCGGGCAGATCGCAGGCGAGCACGCTAGAGCGTGCCGCCATGACCGGCACGGTCTTGATCCAATGCGTCCACGAACCCCAGCCGCCGTGCACCAGTACCAGCGGCGGCCCGTCATCGGGCCCGGGCCAGCGGTGCCAGACCATCGTGGCACCGGGTTTTGCGCCCGGGATCGGCGTCTCGAGCCGCTCGGCGCGGGCGGCGACGGTGGCGATCACGTCCTTGGGAGTGGCCAGCCAATCGACCGGGAAGGCGGTGGCGATTTCCTGCGTCATCGGGCTGTCAGGCGGCATCCAATTGGCGGCGCAGGTAGGCGACGTTGACGGCGAGGCCGGGCAGCAGCCATTGGAACAGGCGGACCACGGCGAGCACTTGGTCGCGTCCGCCATCGGCCTCGGCCGCCTTGATCAGGAGCGCGCTTTCCAGGTTGCCCGGATTGGACAGGCACTCGACGACACTGGCGACGAGGCCGTGGTGGTAGTCCTGGCAGAGCGCCTCGTGCGCCGGCGTGCCGACGACCTTGCCCAGATCGCCCCAGGCCATGGCCCAGTAGCTCGGCCAGCGTGCGAAGGCGCGGTAATCGGTGTTGACGAAGGGCAGGCCGAGCACGCGCTTGATGTCGTCGTAGACGGCGCGGGTCGCGGCATCGGCATGATGCGCTTCCATCAGCACCAGGGGCACGCTGACGTCGGGCGCGTGGCGGCCGTCGAACGGCTCGGCGCCGTCGTTTTCATCGAGTTTGCCGCCTTCCAGCAGATGGCGCGCGATGGTGGCGATCAACGCGTAGGGGTGGTTGCCGTGCGAAAACACCGCGTTGATGGCGCGAATGGCGGCGATCTCGCGCTCGCCGTAGCCGGCCGTCTCAAGGCGTTCGACGATCACCGGCGGCGCCAGCGCCTCGACGGCGGCCTCGACATCGCGTTGTTGACGCATTGCGGCGGCGACGAAGGCGCGGCTCTCGGCCAAGGGTTTCAGCCCGCGCCAAAGTTCGGCGAAGAATTTCGGATAATGGGCGAAGGCCATGGTGACGACGCCCATCCAGGGCACCTGCAACGCCGCCTTCATCTCCTCGTACCATTGCTGGCGTTGGCCGGAGACGGCGTACTCGGGCACCGGGTGGATAGCGGGAACGGGATCGGGCTTCAGGCGCGGCAGGATATCCATGACGGCGGCCATTGTCGGCAATCGCGGCAAAATTGCAACGCGCCGGTTTCGCGGTCTGGCGTCGAGCAATGCCAACGACAAGGCAGGCAGAGAACCGACGCCGGGTGGGCTGCCGGCGCCGGTGCGAAATTCTCTAAATTTCAACGTACCGCGGATGCCCTGGGAATAAGGCGGGCGGCGGCATGGGATTAGGCGGCGAAGCTACCTTCGCGCCAGGCGGCCGTGCTTTTGCAGTTGGTGCAAACGCGCTCGCCGATATGGCTGGACTGGAACTGCTTGCCACACATGAGGCAGCTCCGTTCCTTCTTGATCGGCGGCTGATCCGGCTCGGGTTTCTTATTGTTGCTTCTGGACGACATAAACTCCCTCCCGGGTCGATTTCACTTACGGATGCCGGGCCAGTGGAGCGGCACGGCAGCGGAAGAACAGCCCTCTCATGCGGTCCACCGGTTATTTCCCGGCGGAACGTACCCCTAATTCATCCGCTTCACAAAATGTGAATATCTAGCTTACAGCAAAGTCTGAAACTTTGCAAGGACTTAGCTTGTTTCGCTCTGTGAAATATTTGTTTCCAAAACCGAGCAATAAAAGCCGTCGGTTCCCGTAGAAGCAGGGCTCATGCGCAGCCCGGGGCCGCCCGGAGGGGCCGCGCCGCCTATGGTTTCGGCCCAAACCGTGCCGACCGGAAGCGCCCGGAAGGCCGGATTTTGCTCCAGAAACCACATCAACTGGTGTTCGTTCTCCTCGGGCAGGAGCGAGCAGGTGGCGTAGATCAGGCGGCCGCCCGGTTTCACCAGCCGCGCGGCCTCGGTCAGGATGGCGCGCTGGCGTTCGATCAAGTCGTCAAGATCGGTCGGCTGGAACCGCCATTTGGCGTTCGGGTCGCGGCGCCAGGTGCCGGTGCCGGTGCAAGGCGCGTCGACCAGCACCCGGTCGGCGCTGCCGGCGTTTTCCGCCACCCATTCGTCATTCGCCGCGGCAATCACCCGGCATTTGACGGCATGCGCACCGGCGCGTGCCAGCCTTGGCTTAAGCCGTTCCAGTCGCGTCCGCGACACGTCGCAGGCGGTCAGCCGCCCGGCAATGCGGCCGTCGCGCGCCATCATGGCGGCGAGCGCCAAAGCCTTGCCGCCGGCCCCGGCGCAGAGATCGACCACGGTCATGTCCGGCCGAGCACCGACCAGGAGCGCGATCAGTTGCGAGCCCTCGTCCTGGATTTCGACGAGGCCGTCCTTGAAGGCAGCGGTGCCGCCGAGGCGGGGATGGCCGGTGACGCGAAGGCCCAAGGGCGAGAACGGCGTCTCCTCGGTCTCGATGAAGGCCTCGGCGAGGGCGGCGCGGGCGTCCTCGCGGGTCGCCTTCAGGCTGTTGGCGCGCAAATCGACCGGCGCGATCTGGTTGAGCGCCGCTAGTTCTGTGCTTAGGCCGTCGCCCCACAGTCGCTCGAACGACGGCGTCATCCAGGCCGGATACTCGAAGGCGACGTCGGCGGGCATGTCGCGATGATTGAGCGGCCGGCCGTATATGGCGTCGGCGAACTCGCGCTCCGTGGGGCCGAGCGGCGCCGGGCAGTGGCGCTGGCCGGAAAACAGCGCGGCCAGGACGTCCGGTTCGGTCCGTTCGACCAGCACCTGCCAGGCGATCAACCGGGCGCGGGTCACGGCTGGCAAATCGAGGGCGCTGCGTTCGATCCACCAATCGAGCCGGGCGCGCCGGCGCAGCACGCCGTAGACGTGCTCCTGAATCGCGCGCCGGTCCGACGAACCGGCGTAGCGCCGCTTGCGGAAGTATTCGTCGGCGAGCACGTCCGGCGGCGTCGCGCCCTGCCAGACTGCGTCCAGCAGTTCACGCGCCGCCTCGAGCTTGGCGCCGGGGGTCATAGGGTGGGGCTCTTCGACACGGCGACAAGTTAGCATCCGGGGCCAGCAAGGCCAGGGTCAAATCAGGGTGAACGGCGGATTTTGGCGTTTACCCAAGCCACCAGCTTCACGGTAAAATCGGTCCACGCCAAACCTGTTGGGATGGATGCCTGGTGTATCGCTGTCTGCTGTTCGTGCGCTTCGGACTGGTCAACGTGGTCGCCGCGAGCTTTCTCGTCGCCGCCTGGCTGGAAGGCTGGCTCGATCCCATCCTCAAGGCCGACCTGATTGAACTCAGCGGCGCCATCGCGGCGCTGTTCCTCTACGGCTGGTGCAAATGCGCCTAGTCGGTATGGCGGACCACGCTGGAGCTCAATGCGGTCGGCGCCGGAACGCCGGATGCGGCATCGCATTCCGGGCGCTATCCCGCGCAGGTGGGCGGCATGGATGCGGCGCGCGAGATCGCCGCCGGCGACGCCGCGCGCGTCAGCGCAATCATCTCCAACCTGATTTCCGGTATGTCTGTGGCGCTCAACACGACGCTGGTCGGCGCCGTGTTCTACGTCTGGCTGATCGTCAACTACCGGCTTTTGGCCGGCGGCACCGTCGATCTGCTGACCGCGACCCTGGGACTGGGGTTGGGTCATGC
>JAYNJY010000185.1:0-6289 GCA_038110665.1 Rhodospirillaceae bacterium
GGAAGATGTAGGTGCCGCGCGAGAGATATTCCTTGATGATATCGTTCTGGGTGGTGCCGGCGAGCACCCGGCGATCGGCTCCCTGGCGTTCGGCGGCGGCGATGTAGAGTGCCAGCAGCCACGACGCCGGTGCGTTGATAGTCATCGACGTGTTCATCTCGGCCAGCGGGATGCCGTCGAACAGGCGCTGCATGTCGCCCAGGTGCCCGATCGGCACGCCGACCTTGCCGACCTCGCCCCGCGCCAGCACGTGATCCGAGTCGTAGCTGGTCTGCGTCGGCAGGTCGAAGGCGACGCTCAAGCCGGTCTGGCCGCGCGCCAGGTTCTTGCGGTAGAGCGCGTTCGATTCGGCCGCCGACGAATGGCCCGAATAGGTGCGGAAAAGCCACGGCCGATCTCGCCGCGCCGCACCCGCCTCCGATTTTGCATTTGCGAAGTTTTCTGCCATTATTTTCCCCTAGACCACCAATATACGGTCGCCAGCTTATTGTATTTAAATGAATTTTAAAAAATTTTATTTCGTTTTTTTCCTTATTTTGGTAATTTAACAAATTGTGCATTGCGAAGTAAAACACAAACGTCTAAGACGGAAACTAGCTGGATCCGGCCCCGCTTGTCGACCTGCCGGAAACCGCAGTCAAAACATGAGGAGCGCGCAATGACCGAAGCCGCCGAAGTCGTCGAGTTGTTCCCCGGCCAGGAGAAGAAGGACCTTTACGAGTTGGGCGAGATCCCACCGCTCGGCCACGTACCTTCGAAGATGTACGCCTGGGCCATCCGCCAGGAACGCCACGGCGACCCGGACACCGCCATGCAGGTCGAGGTCGTCGCCACGCCCGAACTCGACAGCCACGACGTGCTGATCATGGTGATGGCGGCGGGCGTCAACTACAACGGCGTCTGGGCCGCGCTCGGCAAGCCGATCTCGCCGTTCGACTACCACAAGGCCGACTACCACATCGCCGGTTCCGACGCCTCGGGTGTGGTCTACGCGGTCGGCTCGAAGGTCAAGCGATTCAGGGTCGGCGACGAAGTCGTCGTGCATTGCAACCAGGACGACGGCGACGACGAGGAGTGCAACGGCGGCGACCCGATGTTCTCGACCTCGCAGCGGATCTGGGGCTACGAGACGCCGGACGGCTCCTTCGCCCAGTTCTGCCGCGTCCAGGACCGCCAGTGCATGACCCGGCCGCGCCACCTGACCTGGGAGGAAAGTGCCTGCTACACGCTGGTGCTGGCGACGTCCTACCGCATGCTGTTCGGCCACCGCCCGCACATCCTGCGCCCCGGCCACAACGTGCTGGTTTGGGGCGCGTCGGGCGGCCTGGGCTCGATGGCCATCCAGCTCTGCGCCGTCTCCGGCGCCAACGCCATCGGCATCATCTCGGAAGAGGACAAACGCGACTTCGTCATGAGCCTTGGCGCCAAGGGCGTCATCAACCGCAAGGACTTCAACTGCTGGGGCCAGCTGCCGCCGGTCAACGGCGAGGGCTTCGGCGACTACATGAAGGAAGTGCGCAAGTTCGGCAAGGCGATCTGGGACATCACCGGCAAGGGTAACGACGTCGATTTCGTGTTCGAGCATCCCGGCGAAGCGACCTTCCCGGTCTCGTGCAACGTCGTCAAGCGCGGCGGCATGGTCGTGTTCTGCGCCGGCACCACGGGCTACAACCTGACCATGGACGCGCGCTTCGTATGGATGCGCCAGAAGCGCATCCAGGGCAGCCACTTCGCCAACCTGATGCAGGCGAGCCAGGCCAACCAACTCGTCGTCGAGCGCCGCATCGATCCGTGCATGTCGGAGGTGTTCTCCTGGGAGGACATCCCCGAAGCGCACATGAAGATGCTGCGCAACCAGCACAAGCCCGGTAACATGGCGGTGCTGGTGCAGGCCAAGAAACCCGGCCGGCGCACCATCGAGGACTGCATCGAGGGCTAATCCCCGACGACGCCGAACGCCCAATCAGGAGACCCGACATGGACGGTGCCACCGCCCGCGATCAGCGCGTGACCGAAGACCTGCTGCCGACCTGTCAGGCGGCGCTCAACGCTGCCGACGAGATCGTGCTCGCCGCCAGGCGCGCGCTGATGGAGAAGGTTGCGCCGGCGGGCCGCGTCGACGGCGCGGCGCTCGAGCGCGAGCAGTTCGCCGCGCACGGTTTCGCCTGGCTCAACACTTATGTCGAGGGCCTGCGCCAAATGCTCGACTGGGCCGGGCGCATCGGCGCCGAGGACAAGTTCGGCGAGCTCGAGCAATTGATGCTTCAAGCCGCCTTCGGCGAGTACCTCAACCAGATTTTCGGCGGCATCGCGCTCAGCCAGGTCGAGGTCGTGCGCTTGGCCGATCTCGGCGTCTCGAACGAGACGCTCGCCGGGCTCTGCAACCCCGCCATGGCGACGCTGATGGCGGCCGGCAACACCGCCGAGGTGCGCGCGCGCATCGGCGAGCTGATCGCCGACGGCCACTTCGGCGAACTCGGCCTCGGCGACGAGACGCTGGAGATGATCCGCGACCAGTTCCGCCGCTTCGTCGACGAACAGGTCATGCCCGACGCCCACGAATGGCACCTCACGGACGACTTCATCCCCATGGGTGTGGTCGAGCAGATGGCCGAGCTTGGCGTGTTCGGCCTGACCGTGCCGGAGGAATGGGGTGGATTGGGGCTCGGCAAGATTTCCATGTGCCTGGTGACGGAAGAACTCAGCCGCGGCTACATCGGCGTCGGGTCCTTGGGCACGCGCTCCGAGATCGCCGCCGAGCTGATCCGCTTGGGCGGCACCGAGGAACAGAAGGCGCATTACCTGCCGAAGATCGCGTCGGGCGAAATCCTGCCGACCGCCGTGTTCACCGAACCGAACACCGGCTCCGACCTGGCCAGCCTCCGCACCCGCGCCGAGCGCGACGGCGACGTCTACCGGATCAAGGGCAACAAGACCTGGATCACCCACGCCGCGCGCACCGACATGATGACGCTGCTCGCCCGCACCGATCCGAACGAGCCCGGCTACAAGGGGCTCTCGATGTTCCTGGCCGAGAAGCCGCGCTCCGACGATCCCGAGAACCCGTTCCCGGCGGCCGGGATGTCGGGTGGCGAGATCGAGGTGCTCGGCTATCGCGGCATGAAGGAATACGAGATCGGTTTCGACGGCTTCGAGGTCCCGGCCAAGCAACTCTTGGGCGGCGAGGAAGGCCAGGGCTTCAAGCAGTTGATGGCGACGTTCGAATCGGCCCGCATCCAGACCGCCGCGCGCGCCGTCGGCGTCGCCCAGAACGCCATGGAACTGGGCATGGCCTACGCCCGGGAGCGCATCCAGTTCGGCAAGCTGATCTACGGTTTCCCGCGCGTCTTCGGCAAGCTCGCCTGGATGGCGGTCGAAACCATGGTCGCGCGCCAGCTCACCTACCACGCCGCGCGCGAGAAGGATTCCGACCGGCGCTGCGACATCGAGGCCGGCATGGCTAAGTTGCTCGCCGCCCGCGTCGCCTGGGCCAACGCCGACAACGCGCTGCAGATCCACGGCGGCAACGGCTACGCGCTCGAATACCCGATCTCGCGCGTGCTCTGCGACGCCCGCATCCTTAACATCTTCGAGGGCGCGGCGGAAATCCAGAGCCACGTCATCGCCCGCGGCCTGCTCTCGGGACGGAACTGAGCGGGCGCCACGGCCGGGGTGACAGCCCGGCTTTTTCCGGCTAGTGAAGGAACCGTCCAAGACTTCCGGAGACACCCCATGGCCGAGCCCGCGCTCCCCAAGACCCTGTTGCAGATGGCCGGCGCCGACCTCGCCCCCGCCAAGTGGAGCGAGAGCGCGCTGGTGCTGATCGACTGCCAGAACGAATACCTCGACGGCATGCTCAGGCTGCCGGGCGTGGATGCGGCGCTTGACCAATGCGCCGGGCTGCTCGCCGGCGCGCGCAAGGCCGGCGCCCCGGTCTTCCACATCCGCCACAAGGGCAAGGCCGGCGGGGCGTTCGACTGGGACGCGCGCGGCGGCGCCATCTCGGATACGGTCGCGCCCAAGGATGGCGAGGCGATCGTCGGCAAGGGCCTGCCCAACAGCTTCGCCGGCACCGAACTGGCCGACCTGGTCAAGGCGCCCGGTCGGCCGAAGCTCGTCGTCGCCGGCTTCATGACCCACATGTGCGTCAGCGCCACCACCCGCGCGGCGCTCGACTTGGGCTATTTCTCGACCGTCGTCGCGGCCGCCTGCGCGACCCGCGACCTGCCCGACGGCCAGGGCGGCGTGGTCAAGGCGGCCGAACTGCACCGGGCCGAACTGGCGGCGCTCTCGGATCGCTTCTGCGTCGTCGCGCCGGACGCCGCCGCCATCGCCTGAATATGAAAGCGCCGATCCGCAAACCCGTCATCGTCGACTTCCCGACCACCTGCGTGATCGGGCTGCAACGCCGTTTCCCGCGTTCCGGCCTGGTCGACATCGGGCTGCTGTGGACGGCGTTGCGCGTACGCGCCGGCGAGATCGTCAACCCGACCGGAACCGAGGCCTTCGGCATCCACCAGGCGATCGAGGAACCGAAGGCGACGATAGAACACATGGCCGGCGTCGAGGTCGCGTACCTTTCCGCCGTGCCCGACGGCATGGTCGGGCGCGAGATCGGCGGCGGCAAGGCGGCGTTCTTCCTGCTGCAATTGAGTGGCGGTCCGATCGGCCAGGAAATCGGCGCCGCCTTCGAAACCATCTGGCGCGACTGGATGCCCGATCCCGGCTACCGCCCGGCGGTCGACTACGACATCGAACGCTACGGCTACCGTTTCAACCCGCAAACACTCCGGGGCATGATCGATCTCGTCGTGCCGATCGAGCCGAAAAAGTAAACGCCATGACCAAGCTCCGCGTCTGCTTCATCGGTGACAGCATCACCAACGGCACCGGCAACACCGCCATGCTCGGCTGGCCGGGATACCTCTGCGCCGCCGAGGTCGCCGCCGGCCACGACCTGACCGACTACAACCTCGGCATCCGCGGCGACACCTCCGCCGAGATCCGCCCGCGCTGGCAGGCGGAAGTGGCGGCGCGGCTCAAGCCCGGGCTCGCCTGCGCCATCGTCTTCAACTTCGGCCTCAACGACGCGACGCTCCAGGGCGAAGGGCCGGACGCGACGATCCGCGTCGATCTCGGCCAGTCGATCAGTAACGCCCGCGACATGCTCGGCCAGGCCAAGGCCATGCACCCGACGCTCTGGGTCGGCCCGAGCGCCGTCGACGACGCGCGCATGCCGCTCAAGACCGACGAAGGCCACGTCCGCGACAAGCGCAACGCCAGGACGGCCGACTACAACCTCGCGTTCCGCGCACTCGCCGACGAACTCTCGATCCCCTATCTCGACATGCTGTCGGAGACCATCAACGACGCCGCCTGGCCGGGCATGCTCGCCGACGGCCTGCACCCGTTCGCCGCCGGTCACCGGCGCATGGCCGAGATCGTCGGCCGCTGGCCGGCCTGGCGAAAGCTGTTGGACCGCAGTTAGGCGTTTTCGCCGGTCAGGTTTGCGCCTCGAGCAACCGCGCCAGCCGGCGGATGCCTTCGTCGATGTCGGCTTCCGACGTCCGCGTGAAATTCAAGCGCAGCGTGTTGGCGTTCGAGCCGTCGGCGAAGAAGGCACGGTCCGGCACGAACGCCACGCGTTCGGTTTCCAATGACTTCGCCAGCAGTTCTGCGGCGTCGAGGCCGGCCGGCAGGGTCAGCCATACGAACATGCCGCCTTGCGGACGGCTCCACGCGACGCCGGCGGGCATGCGCGCCTCGAGGCAGGTGAGCATGCGGTCGCGCTTCGCCTTGTAGGCCGCGCGGACGGTTTCGACTTGGCGTTCGAACATCGCCGTCGCGACCCGGTGCACCGCCATCTGGTTGAGCGTCGGCGAATGCAGGTCGGCGGCCTGTTTCATCAGCACCAGCTTGGCGATCGCCGGCTTGGCCGCACATACCCAACCGACCCTGAGCCCCGGCGACAGGGTCTTCGAGAAACTACTGCAATAGAGGGTACGCGAATTTTCGATGCCGCCGTTGCGTTCGATGTCGAGCGCCAGGATCGGCGGCACCGCCTCGCCGTCGAAACGCAACGACTGGTAGGCCGCGTCCTCGATGACGGCGATGTCGAGTTCGTCGGCCAGATCGAGCACGCGGCGGCGCACGGCCAGGCTCACGGTCTCGCCGGTCGGGTTGGCGAAATCGACGGAAAGATAGGCGAACTTGACCCGGCCGCCCTTGGCCCGGGCGGCCTCGGCGTAGTCGCTAGCGGCGCGGTTGGCGACCGGATCGAGCCGGTCGT
>JAYNJY010000186.1:0-2121 GCA_038110665.1 Rhodospirillaceae bacterium
TGTTCGCCTGCGAGCAGGACGGCGTTGTGCCCGACATCGTCTGCATCGCCAAGGGCCTCGGCGCCGGCTACCAGCCGATCGGCGCGGCGATGGCGACGGAGCGCGTCTATCAGGCGTTCAGCGGCGGCAGCGGCGCGTTCCTGCACGGCCACACCTACATGGGCCATGCCACCGCCTGCGCCGCCGCCCTGGCGGTGCAGACCAAGATCAGGGAGCAGAACCTGCTCGAACGCGTGCGCCAGCGCGGCGCCGAGTTGACGGCGCGCCTCAACGACCGCTTCGGTAACCACCCCAATATCGGCGATATCCGGGGCCGCGGGCTGTTCCTCGGCATCGAGCTGGTCGCCGACCGCGCCAGCAAGGCGCCGCTCGATCCCGGGCTGAAGATCAACCAGCGGATCAAGGCCAACGCCATGGCTCGCGGGTTGATATGTTATCCGGGCGGCGGTACCGTCGACGGCAAGAGCGGCGATCACGTGCTGCTGGCGCCACCGTTCATCGTCTCACCGGCGGAATTGGACGAATTGACCGACAAGCTGGGCGCCGCCGTCGAGCAGTCGCTCAGGGATGCGGGCGTTTGAGGTCGGATGCACGTATCCGAGACAGTTTCGGGCAGCGTGGCCACGCGCAAGGGGCGCCGGAAAGGACAATTTCCGCCGTCCCGGCCACGCGGCCTGTCGCGCCGGCGTGCCGGCGGACAGAGATGGCCGTGGTTTTTCGCCGCGGCTTGCGGCGGTGGCGGCGGGGATTTCCCACCCGCGCGTCGTCGAAAAGGGACCGTCAGGTTCTTGCGCGGAGGGAAACGATTGGAAGCAACACCCAAGGAGGCTCCAGACCATGACTGTCAATAAAGCACTCGTCGCCGCGGCCGCCGTGGCCGGCATGGCGTTGTCCGCCACTCCGGCGGATGCCGCCGCGAAGAAGCAGTTCATCTCGATCGGCACCGGTGGCGTCACCGGCGTCTACTACCCGACCGGCGGTTCGATCTGCCGTCTCGTCAACAAGGAACGCGACCGCCACGGCATCCGTTGCTCGGTCGAATCGACGGGCGGTTCGGTCTACAACATCAACACCATCCGCGCCGGCGAGCTCGACATGGGCGTCGCTCAGTCGGACTGGCAGTACCACGCCTACAACGGCACGTCGAAGTTCAAGCACGCCGGCGCGTTCAAGCAGCTGCGCGCGGTGTTCTCCGTCCATCCCGAGCCGGTGACCATGGTCGCGCGCAAGGATGCCAAGATCGTCAACATCGGCGACGTCAAGGGCAAGCGCCTCAACATCGGCAACCCGGGCTCGGGCACCCGCGCCACCTGGGAAGTGCTCGAGGAAGCCTTGGGCTGGAACCGCGACAAGGACCTCAAGCTGGCGACCGGCTTCAAATCGGCCGAACAGTCGCAGAAGCTGTGCGACAACCAGATCGACGTGTTCTTCTTCCTGGTCGGCCATCCGTCCGGCGGCATCAAGGAAGCGACCACGTCCTGTGACGCGACGCTGGTCAACGTCACCGGTCCGAGCATCGACAAGCTGGTCAAGAACAACTCGTTCTACCGCTACGCCACCATTCCCGGCGGCATGTACCGCGGCAACGACAAGGACGTGAAGACGTTCGGCGTTGGCGCGACCTTCGTGACCTCGACCAAGCTCGCCGACAACGTCGTCTACGAGGTCGTCAAGGCGGTGTTCTCCAACTTCGACACCTTCAAGAAGCTGCACCCGGCCTTCTCCACCCTGAAGAAGAAGGAAATGGTGAAGGACAGCTTGTCCGCGCCGCTGCATGACGGCGCCGCCAAGTACTACAAGGAAGCGGGCCTGATGTAATAGGGCCGATGGGGCGGGACGCGAAAACGTCCCGCCCTTTTCCTTTCCGGCCAATCGAAACGGATGGGCGGCACGAATAAGGCCGCCGACAGGAACTTCCGGGAGACTTGAGATGAGCGAACAAACGAACACCCCATCCGCCGCCGAACATGGAGCGACCGACCGCAAGGCGCTCGAAGACATGATCGCCGAGTCGGATACCGGTGCGCGGCAGCCCAAGGGCATTCCGCATCACGTGCTGTGGATCGTGCCGCTGGCGTGGAGCCTTTTCCAGCTCTGGTACTCGTCGCCGCTGCCGACCAT
>JAYNJY010000186.1:2131-6233 GCA_038110665.1 Rhodospirillaceae bacterium
GAAGAAGGCCGCCGACAGGAACGATTGGGAAACCGCGATGAGCGAACAACCGAACACGCCGACCGCCGCCGACGCGACCGATCGCTAGGCGCTCGAGGACATGATCGCCGAGTCGGATACCGGCGCACGCGCGCCGAAGGGCATTCCGCACCACGTGCTATGGGCCGTGCCGCTGGCCTGGAGCCTGTTCCAGCTGTGGTACTCGTCGCCGCTGCCGACCATGCTCAAGGTCTTCATCCTCGACGGCAACCAGGCGCGTTCGATCCACCTCGCCTTCGCCATCTTCCTGACGTTCCTCGCCTATCCGGCGACCAAGCGCTCGCCGCGCGACTACATCCCGATCCAGGACTGGATCCTAGCCTTCGTCGGCGCCTTCGCCGCGGGCTATCTCTACATCTTCTACGTCGAACTCGCCGACCGTCCCGGCGCGCCGATCAAGCAGGACGTGATCGTCGCCGTGGTCGGCATCGTCATGCTGCTCGAAGCGACCCGCCGCGCGCTCGGCCCCCCGCTGATGGTCGTCGCCATCGTGTTCCTGGTCTACACCTTCGCCGGCCCCTACATGCCGGACGTCATCTCGCACCAGGGCGCCAGCCTAAACAAGGGCATGTCGCACTACTGGCTGACCACCGAGGGCGTGTTCGGCATCGCGCTCGGCGTCTCGACCTCGATGGTGTTCCTGTTCGTGCTGTTCGGCTCGCTGCTGGAGAAGGCGGGTGCGGGCAACTACTTCATTCAGGTCGCCTTCGCGCTGTTGGGCCACATGCGCGGCGGCCCGGCCAAGGCCGCCGTCGTCTCCTCGGCGCTGACCGGCATGGTCTCGGGCTCGTCGATCGCCAACGTGGTCACCACCGGCACCTTCACCATTCCGTTGATGCGCCGGGTCGGCTTCACGCCGGAGAAGGCCGGCGCGGTCGAGGTCGCGTCCTCGACCAACGGCCAGCTGACGCCGCCGATCATGGGCGCCGCCGCGTTCCTGATGGTCGAATACGTCGGCATCTCCTACGTCGACGTCATCAAGCATGCCTTCCTGCCGGCGATCATCTCCTACATCGCGCTGATCTACATCGTGCACCTGGAGGCGATGAAGGCCGGCATGATGGGCCTGCCGCGCCGCAGCCAACGCACGCTGGCGCAGAGCCTGCTCAGCTTCGTCATGACCATCCTGCTGCTGATCGTGCTGTCGGGCGTGGTCTATTACGGCCTCGGCTGGATCAAGGACGCGGCCGGCGACGCGACGCCCTACGTCGCCGCCGCCCTGCTGGTCGTCGCCTTCGTTGGGCTGGTCAAGTCCGCGGCCGGCTATCCTGACCTGGGGCTGTCGGAGGACATGACCGAGCTGCCCGAAGCCGGGCCGACCATCAAGGTCGCGCTCTACTTCCTGCTGCCGGTCGTCGTGCTGGTCTGGTGCCTGACCGTCGAGCACCTGTCGCCGGGCCTCTCGGCATTCTGGGCCTCTGCCTTTATGATGTTCGTCGTCGTCGCGCACAAGCCGCTGCTGGCGACGTTCCGCGGCGGCGCCGGCGGTCCGCAGCCGGCGTTCAACGAGGGCCTCGCCGATCTGTTCGACGGCCTGGTCTCGGGCGCGCGAAACATGATCGGTATCGGCGTCGCCACCGCGACCGCCGGCATCGTCGTCGGCACCATCACGCTGACCGGCATCGGCCAGGTCATGGTCGAGTTCATCGAGCTGATCTCGGGCGGCAACCTGATGCTGATCCTGATCTTCACGGCGATCATCTCGCTCGTCCTCGGCATGGGCCTGCCGACCACCGCCAACTACATCGTTGTGTCGTCGCTGATGGCGCCGGTGGTGGTCCAGCTCGGCGCTGAGAGCGGCCTGATCGTGCCGCTGATCGCGGTCCACATGTTCGTGTTCTACTTCGGCATCCTCGCCGACGACACGCCACCCGTGGGCTTGGCCGCATTCGCGGCAGCGGCCATATCGCGGGGCGACCCGATAAAAACCGGCCTTCAGGGCTTCGCCTACGACATCCGCACCGCGATCCTGCCGTTTCTGTTCATCTTCAACACCGAACTCTTGATGATCGGCATCGAGGGACCGGTGCACCTGGCGATGACAATCATCTCCGCCGTCGCCGCCATGCTGGTGTTCGCGGCGGCGACGCAGGGCTTCTTCCTCGTGCGCTGCCGGCTGTGGGAGATCGCGGCGCTGCTGCTGGTCGCTTTCACGCTGTTCCGGCCCGGATTCTGGATGGACTTGGTCTATCCGCCGACCTCGATGCAGCCGGGCACCCAGGTGCTGAAGGCGGCCGACGCCATACCGGCGGGCGGCCAGATCCAGGTCCGCGTCAAGGGCAAAAACCTGAACGACGAGATGGTCGACAAGGTCGTCATGCTGCGTCTCGGCGAGGGCAAGATCGGCGCCGACCGGCTCAAGGTCGCCGGGTTGGAGCTGCGCGAGGACAAGGGCAAGATGATCATCGACAACGTGGTCTTCGGCAGCCCGGCCGAGAAGCAGAAGATCGACATCGACTGGGAACTGGCCAGCGTCGTCTCCAAGGCCGACGTGCCGGACAAGCAGTGGATGTACATCCCGGCGTTCGTGCTGCTCGGCCTGATCATCCTGCTGCAGCGGCGCCGGCGTGCCGACGAAGACGGCATGCAAACCGCCACGGCCTGAGAGGAGAACCGCCAAAGAACATCCTGCTGTCGGTCGACCTGGGCCACAAGAGCTCGTGGGAGAAGGCGCTGCCGCAGGCCGTCGAGCTCTGCCAGGCGAGCGGCGCGACGTTGCAAGTGCTCACCGTGGTTCCGGATTTCGGCATGACCATCGTCGGCGAGTACTTCCCCAAGGGCTACGAGAAGGACGTCGCCGGCAAGGTCCTCGACGCGCTCAAGACCTTCGTCGCCGACAACGTGCCGAAGGGCGTCACCGTGCAGCATTGCGTCGGCGAGGGCGTCGTCTACGAGACCATCCTCAAGCTTGCGCGTGAGGTCGGTGCGGACCTGATCGTCGTCGGCGCCAGCCGGCCCGATCTCAAGGAATACCTGCTCGGCCCGAACGCCGCGCGGGTCGCGCGGCATGCCGACATGTCGGTGCTGATCGTCCGTTGAGGATGCCGTGAGCTAGCGCCCGGCGCCGCGGCCGGGCGTGCCGAGCTCGCGCCAGATGTCGTATTCCTCGCCGAAGCGTTGCAGCGACGCCCAGGCGCGGGCGAAGTCCTTGTCCTTGGCGGCGATCTCGATGGCGAGCGATTTCCAGGCGCCACGCAACGCATCGAGGATCTCGGGCGGCCAATTCTCGATTCTGACCCCGCGCTCGCTCAATGCCTTCAAGGCGCCGAACTGGCTCGCCTCGCTCTCGCCGAGACCGTACGTGACGTTGTCGCCGCAGGCGCTTTCGACTTGCGCCCGGCCGGCGGCGTCGAGCGCCTTCCAGCGCTCGTTGTTGACGATCAGCACGAGCGTGCCGGTCGGCTGGTGCCAGCTAGGGAAATAGTAGTGGCGCGCCATGCGGTAGAGGCCGAGTTCAAGGTCGATGGACGGCTGCGCCGCCGCCGCGCCGTCGATCATGCCGCGCTCGAGCGCGACGAACACGTCGCCCTGGCCGAGCGGCGTGACGTTGACACCTAGCTTGGCAAGGACCTTGCCGCCGAGCCCGTTCATGCCGACGCTGAGCCCCTTCAGTTGGTCGAGCGTGCGTACCGGGCGGCGGAACCAGCCCGAGCCCTCCGGCGCCAGCAGGCCGCAGACCAGCGCCTTGACGCCGATCTTGTCGAAGGCCTCGGCCAGCAGCACGCCGCCGTCGGCATGCAGCCAGGCGAGATACTCCTGGATCGGCGGCCCGAACGGGATGCCGGAGAAGAGATGCAGCACCGGGTTTTCGGCCGACCACAGGCCGGGGCTGGCGAAGGCGGCGTCGATGGTGCCGGACTTGACCGCGGCTAGCGCCTCGGAATTGGCGACCAGGGTGCCGGGTTCGTAGAAGGTGATGCGCAGCCGTTCGCGCGAGACCCGGTTGACCGAGGTTTCGAAGCGCTTGCCGAGGCCGCCGAGCTCGGCCATGGCGCTCGGGTAGGCGCTCGCCATGCGCCATTGCCGGCGCTGCGCAGCCGGCGGTTCGGCCGGTGGTCGGTAG
>JAYNJY010000187.1:0-6208 GCA_038110665.1 Rhodospirillaceae bacterium
ATGGGGCTCCGCGTCATCTACTACGACCACACCGAGAAGCTTCGTCACGGCAACGTCGAGCCGACCGACAGCCTTGACGAACTGCTCGCCGCCGCCGACGTGGTCACGCTGCACGTGCCGCAGACGCCGGCGACCAAGGGCCTGATCGGCGCTGCCGAGATCGCACGCATGAAGCCGGGCGCCTTCCTAATCAACAATTCGCGCGGCACCGTCGTCGACATCGAGGCGACCGCCGCCGCGCTCAAGTCGGGGCATCTCGGCGGCGTCGCCATCGACGTGTTCCCGAAGGAGCCGCCGTCCAACGCCGAGCCCTTCACCTCGCCGTTGCAGGGCCTCGACAACGTCATCCTGACGCCGCACGTCGGCGGCTCGACGGCCGAGGCGCAGGAGCGCATCGGCGAGGAAGTGGCGAAGAAGCTGGTCGACTATTCCGACGTGGGCGCCACCATCGGCGCGGTCAACTTTCCGCAGGCACAGCTCACGCGCGGCCACCCCGGCACCCGTTTCATCCAGGTGCAGAAGAACCTGCCCGGCGAGCTCAGGCGCCTAAACGACGTGTTCGCCGCCAACAACGTCAACATCGCCGCCCAGTTCTACGAGACCGCCGGCGACATCGGCTACGTCGTGCTCGACGCCGACGGCGAGGTCGCCGACGCCGACATGGTGCTGGCCGACATCCGCGAGCTTCCCGGCACGATCCGCGCGCGGCGGCTCACCAGCCTGGGCTAATCAGCGGCCTTTCCATTCCGGTTTGCGTTTCTCGGCGAAGGCGCGGCGCGCCTCCTTGCTGTCGGCCGTCTCGAAGGCCTCCGATACGACCTTGAGCGCGGCTTCCGGGACGTCCTCGAAATCGAGGTCGGCGACGTCGTACATGAACCGCCGGGTGATCTTGAGCGTCAGCGGCGACATCGCCGCGACTTCGGCGGCGAGCTTCATGGTCTCGGGCCGCAGCTTGGCCTTGGGCACGGCGCGGGTGATGATGCCGAGGCGTTCGGCTTCCGCCGCGCCGACCGATTTCCCAGTATAGATCAGTTCGGCCGCCTTCATCCGGCCCATGGCCTTTTGCAGGAACCAGACGTGCATGCCCGGCGGAATGCCGGCATTGGGTACGCCCGGATAGCCGAACTTGGCGTCGTCGGCGGCGACGATCATGTCGCAGCCGTAGGCCATGGTGCAGCCGCCCTCCTGGGCGAAGCCGTGCACCATGGCGATCATCGGCTTTGTCATGGCGCGGCAGCGGCGTATCTGCTCGACGTAGAAGAGGCGCAGAAACGCGGCCATGGCCGCCTCGCCGTATTCGAGCGCGTGCTTGAGGTCGAGCCCGCCGGAAAGCCCCTTGCCGGCGCCCGAGAGCACGACCACACGCACTTCCGGATCGCCGTCGGCGGCGTCGAGGGCGGCCAAGTATTCGCGCGCCATCTCCTCGTGCACGAGGTTCAGTGGCGGCCGGTCGAGCACGATCTCGGCGATGCCATCCCAGGCCGAGTAGCGGATGAACTGATACGTGGTCACAAAATCTGGCTCAGGAATTCCTTGGTGCGCGGGTCCTTGGCCTCCTTGAAGAAGGTCGCCGGCGGGCCGTGCTCGACGATGACGCCGCGGTCGGTGAAGTAGATGTGGTTGGCGACCTCGCGCGCGAAGCCCATCTCGTGCGTGACCAGAATGCAGGTCATGCCTTCCTCGGCCAACTCGCGGATGGTGAGCAGCACTTCCTTGACCGTTTCCGGGTCGAGCGCCGCGGTGACCTCGTCGAACAGCATGACGTCCGGGTTCATGGCGAGCGAGCGGGCGATGGCGACGCGCTGCTGCTGGCCGCCGGAAAGCTCGCCCGGGAAGCTGTCCTCCTTGCCCTCGAGCCGCACCTTCTTGATCAGCTTGCGCGCGCGCGCCTCGACCTCGGCCTTGTCCTGCTTCAGCACCGTCACCGGCGCCATCAAGATGTTCTGCAGCGCCGTCTTGTGCGGGAACAGGTTGTACTGCTGGAACACCATGCCGACTTTCTTCCTGAGCTCCAGCTTGTTCAAGGCGGGGTCGTTGACCTCCTGGCCCTCGACCTTGATCGAGCCCTTCTGGATGTCGTTGAGCGCATTGATGCAGCGGATGTAGGTCGATTTGCCCGAGCCCGACGGCCCGATCACGCATACGCACTCGCCCTTCATCACGTCCATGGAGATGCCCTTCAGCACCTCCAGCTCGCCGAACGACTTGTGCACGTCCTTGGCGCTGACCATGGGCTGGTCGGGGGTCCATCCGGTATCGGCGTTCATCGGTTGTCTCCCCCTCAGAGCTTGACCGCGTACTTGCGCTCGAGCCGGACGGTCCAGCGCGCGATCGGGTAGATGTAGGCGAAAAAGGCGACCAGCACGAAGGTGTAGAACGGCGCCACCAGCTCCGGCTTGTCGCCGAGCGCGTTGAGCGCCTCGCGGGTCGATTTCATCATTTCCTGCACGCCGAGGATCGAGCACAGCGGCGTCGCCAACGTGAGAATGGCGTACCAGTTCATCCATGGCGGGATCATGCGCCGGAAGCACTGCGGCAGGATGATCATCCACATCGTCTGGCGGCGGTTGAAGGCGAGGCTCTCGGCCGATTCCCACTGGCCGGTCGGGATCGACTGCACGGCGCCGCGTACGATCTCGGCGATATTGGCCATGATCGGCAGGCTGAGCGCGAAAGCCGCCTTGGTCCAGGCCGGCACGTCGTATTCGACGGCGCCGATCTTGATCCGGTAGGGCAGCAGCAGCATGAAGCAGAACAGCAACACCAGCCAAGGCGAATTGCGGAAGAACTGGGTCATCGCCCAGGCGAGACGCCTGAGCCAGGCCTTGGTCGAGACCAGCGCCAGGCCCATGGCGGCGCCCATCACGGTGCCGAGCAGCATCGAGAAGAAGCTGATCAGGAGGTTGAGCACGAAGCCTTCCATGATGAACGGCAGCCACTGCGGGAAGGCGATCCAGAAGGTGATCGCCTGCTTGGCGTCGGCCGCCTGGGCGAAGCCGACGGAAAGCACGAACGCCATCAACGCGAGGCCGACCAGCCACGACGGGATGACGAGGCGCGGCACGCCCTCGATCATCGGCCACGACGAAAGCTCGTTGAGGCGTGGCGACGGCGGGTTGAGCACCGCCATGTCGGTGGCCGGGCGGTTCGGATCGAGGCCCGGAATCGGGCGCGTGAGCGAGCGGACGTTCATGGCGCGGCCCTCATCCGTAACCCGGGATCTTCATCTTCTGCTCCCACCGGTGCATGCCCCAGACCAGGATGGCGACGAGGCCGACGTAGTAGACGAAGACGACGATCATCATCTCGGGCACGTTGACGTTGTCGGACCAAACCTGGGCGAGCGTGTAGAGCATCTCCGGCACGGCGATGGCGAAGGCCTGGGTGGTGGTCTTGAGAAGATTGATCAGGTTGTTGTTGAGCGCTGGCAGGCTGACGCGGAAGGCGAGCGGCAGGATCACGTAGATATAGGACTGCAGCCGGGTGTAGCCCAAGGCCTCGGCGGCCTCGCGCGTCGAGGAGGGCACCGCTTCGATGCCGGCGCGGAAGATCTCGACGTTGAAGGCGCCGGCGAAGAAGCTCATGGAGATCACGGCCCAGCCGAAGCTCGAGATCATCGGCTCGAAGTAGCCGCCCTTGTCGATCTGCGGCGTGAAGTGGGTGCCGATGACGAAATAGAAGAACAGCAACTGCACGTAGGGCGGCGTGTTGCGGAAGAACTGGATGTAGCCGGCCATCAGCAGGCGCACGGCGCGGACCGGCGAGCCCTGCGCCCAGGCGCCGACGATGCCGACCACCAGCGAGAAGAACAGGCAGGCGAGGATCAGCTGGAACGATACGCCCATGGCCGCGATGAAGCGGTCCCATTCGTACTGTTCGTAGAAGATGACGAAATTCCAGCCGGTTTCGTCATAGAGCTTCTTGAAGAAAGGCGCGATGAGGTCGAGCACGAAACCCTCCATCGGCAAAAGGAAAGCCGGCGCGGCCCGTTTTCCGAACCGCGCCGGCGCTAACCTTTAGTTCGGCACGTAGGCTTCGAACTTCTTGTGCATCATCTGCAGGTAGGCGGTCGGCTGGATGCCCCACTTCTTCTCCAGTTCGACCAGCCGGCCGGTGCGATGCCAGTTGTAGGTCATGCCCGACATGAACTGACCCCAGATGCCGTCGACTTCGTCGAGCGGCACGGCCAAGGCCCACGGCGTGTCGTCCTCGGTCTTGAGCGGCATTTCGAAACCGCTCCACTCGCCCGAAGCCAGGTCGGCCATGATCGACGAGTCGTCGTAGACCCAGGCCACGCACTTGCCGTCACGCAGCGCCTGCTTGGCTTCCGCGTTGCCGACGAAGGCGACGATCTTGGCGCCGTAGCGCTGCGACACCTGCTTGTTGTAGAAGGCGCCCTGCTTGCCGCAGACCGGCTTGTCCTTGAGGTCGGCCCAGGCCTTGAGCACGCCCTTCTTGGCCAGCACATTGGTGCCGGACGTGTAGTAGTTGGGGTCCGGCACGCCGACGACCTTGCGGCGGTTGGCCTTGTCGGACATGGTCGCGATCATGAGGTCGACCTTGCCCTGCTGCAGGAACTGCATGCGGTTCGAAGACTGCACCGGGACCAGTTCGAGCGACACGCCGAGCGCGTTGGCGACGTCCTGGGCCATGTCGATTTCCATGCCGACGAGCTTGCCGCTGGCGTCGCGGAAGCCCCAGGGCTTGTAGTCGGCCTTGACGCCAACGACCAGCTTGCCGCGCTCAAGAACCTTCTTGAAGCGGTCGTTCTTGGCCTCGGCCTGGGTGGCGGCGAGCGCGAATGCGCCCATCACGGCCAACGACAGTGCCGCACGGGTAATGGTTCTAATCATTGAAAATCCTCCTGGTTTTGACGTTGCGAAGGCGGGCTTGACGGAGCCGTCGCATTCGAATTTTTCGTTATGAAACGGAACAGAGCGGAAATAGCCCGGGGCTGTCAAGGCATCAGCCGGGAAAAACATCCGATTTTCAGGAGGATGGCGGCGCACGGATGTTGCTTTCCGGGCGGTTCGGCCCCTACCATCGTTGCCGGAACAACCGGTGCGAGGATACCACGACCATGACCGAAGACCTGAAGCGTGCGGCGCGCGAGCTTCTCGTGCGCTACGGCGGCGACAGCTTCCCGGAACTCTTCGTCACGGCCAAGGGCAGCGTCGTTACCGACGCCAGCGGCCGTGAAATCCTCGACTTCACCTCCGGGCAGATGTGCGCGACGGTCGGCCACAATCATCCGGCCATCGTCGCCGCCATGGAGGACGCCGGCAAGAAAGCGATCCACATGTTCTCCGGCATGATCCCGGAAGTGGTCGCGCAACTGGCGATGAAGCTGGCTGAATGGCTGCCGGCGCCGCTGAAGAAGTCGCTGTTCCTGTCGACCGGCGGCGAATGCAACGAAGCGGCGCTGCGCATGGCCAAGATGCACACCGGCGGGCACGAGGTCATCGCGCTCGGCGGCTCGTGGCACGGCACCGGTGCCGGCGCGGCCGCAGTCTCCTTCGCCAGCGACCGGCGTGGCTACGGCCCGACCATGCCGGGCAGCTACGTCATCCCCGAGCCGAACGCCTACCGCTGCCCGGTCGAGCACTGCCGCGACGCCTGCGACGGGACCTGCCTGCGCGTCGGCATGAACATGTTCGACATGGCGTCGAGGGGCGAGGGCGCGGCGATCATCGCGGAACCCATACTCAGCGCCGGCGGCGTCATCGTGCCGCCCGGCGACTATTTCAAGAAACTCGAGGCGGAAGCCGAGAAGCGCGGCATGCTGCTCGTCTTCGACGAGGCGCAGACCGCCTTCGGCCGCATCGGCCACAAGTTCGCGACCGAGCGCTTCGACGTCGTCCCCGACATCATGACCGTCTCCAAGACGCTCGGCGGCGGCGTGCCGCTGGCCGCCACCATCACCACCGACGCCATCGAGGAAGACGTCCACGCCAAGGGCTTCACCTTCTATACCAGCCACGTCTCCGATCCGCTGCCCGCGGCGGTCGGCCTCGCCGTGATGGCGACCATCGAGGACGAGGACCTGATCGAACGAGCGCGCACCATGGGTGCCCGGCTGCGCGAGCGCCTCGACGCGTTGCAGCAGAAGTACGAGGCCATCGGCGACGTGCGCGGCGAAGGCCTTTTGCTCGGCGTCGAACTGGTCAAAGAAGTTGCCCGACGAAGCAGCAACCGGAGGCGCATTAGC
>JAYNJY010000188.1:0-6206 GCA_038110665.1 Rhodospirillaceae bacterium
ACCGTCGCCATGGTCACCGACTACGACTGCTGGCACCCGGACCACGACCACGTCAGCGTCGAGGCGATCATCGCCGTGCTTTTGGACAACGCCGAAAAGGGCCGCGCGCTCGTCAAGCAGACCGCGCCTAAGCTCTCCAGCCGCGCGGAGAGCTGCCATGCCGGCTGCCAGACGGCGCTGGAGACGGCGATTATCAGCGCGCCCGACGCCCGCGACCCGGCCATGGTGGCGAAGCTCGACGCCGTCGCCGGCCGCGTGCTCAGCGCCTGAACGAAACAAAACGGAAGGGAGATACAACCATGCCCAAGGCCTATTGGATCGGCTCGCACATGACCGTCAAGGACGCGGACAAGATGAAGGCTTATGCCGAGGCCGCCGGCCCGGCCATCGCCGCCCACGGCGGCAAGTTTCTCGCGCGCGGCGTCCGCACGGCGAGCCTGGAAGGGCCCGAGCAGACCCGCGTCGTGGTCACCGAGTTTCCGAACTTCGAGGCCGCCGTCGGGTGCTACAACTCGGACGCCTACCAGGCGGCGCTGGCAAAGCTGGACGGCGGTGTCGACCGTTCGATCTACGTGGTCGAAGCGCCCGAGTAAGGCTTCCGTGGCCGCGCCCGCCGTCCGCCCGGCCCAGTCCGCCGACGTTCCGGCGATGAGCGCCATCGCCGCAGAGGCCTACGCCGTCTATGTCGAGCGCATCGGCCGCAAGCCCGCGCCCATGGTCGCCGATTTCGCCAGCCACATCGCCGACGGCGAGGCCTACGTGCTGGAAGATGGCGGCGAGGTCGCCGGTTACATCGCCACCTTCGAAAAGCAGGGCGGCCAGTTCATCGAGAACGTCGCGGTCGACCCGGGGAGGCAGGGCCACGGTCACGGCAAGCGCCTGCTGGACTTTTGCGAAGGCGAGGCGAGGCGCCGGGGCCTCGGGCGGCTGTTTCTCTCCACCAACATCCACATGACCGAGAACCTGGACTTCTATCCGGCGCTCGGCTACGTCGAGACGCATCGCGTCCGGGAAGACGGCTTCGATCGCGTCTATTTCGAAAAGGTTTTGGCATGAACGTCGACGGCACACCCTATCGCACCATCTGGCTGGCGGACGACGGGCATACGGTCGAGATCATCGACCAGACCCGGCTGCCGCACGAATTCGTGGTGGTGGAACTTCGCGGTCTCGACGAGGCCGCGACCGCGATCAAGGACATGTGGGTGCGCGGCGCGCCCCTGATCGGCGCCACGGCGGCCTACGGCATGGCGCTGGCGATGACCGAGGACGCCTCCGACGCCGGGCTCGAGAACGCATATGCCAGGCTCTACGAGACGCGGCCGACGGCGGTCAACCTGCGCTGGGCCTTAGACGACATGATCGGCCGGCTCAAGCGGCTGGCGGCCGGTGAACGCGCCGCCGCCGCTTACGCCCGCGCCGCCGAGATCGCCGACGAGGACGTCGCCATCTGCTCGGCCATCGGCGACCACGGCAAGGGCTTGATCGCGGCGGTCTGGGAACGGCGCGGCAAGTCGAGCCCGGTCAACGTGCTGACACACTGCAACGCCGGCTGGCTCGCCACGGTCGATTGGGGGACGGCACTGGCGCCGATCTACAAGGCACATGACGCCGGCATCCCGGTCCACGTCTGGGTCGACGAGACCCGGCCCAGGAACCAGGGCGCCAGCCTGACCGCCTGGGAACTGGGCCAGCACGGCGTTCCGTTCACCGTCATCGTCGACAACGTCGGCGGGCATCTGATGCAGCACGGCGAGGTCGATCTCTGCATCACCGGCACCGACCGCACGGCGGCATCCGGCGATGTCTGCAACAAGATCGGGACCTATCTGAAGGCGCTCGCCGCCAAGGACAACGACGTGCCGTTCTACGTGGCGCTGCCGGGCCCGACCATCGACTGGACGCTGGAGGACGGCGTGCGCGACATCCCGATCGAACTGCGTGACGGCAGGGAAGTGACGGAAATCACCGGCAAGACCGCCGACGGCGCCGTCGCCACCGTGCAGCTGACGCCCGACGGCGCCAAGGCCGCCAACTACGCCTTCGACGTGACGCCGGCCAGGCTGGTCACCGGGTTGATTACCGAGCGCGGCGTCGCCGCGGCCTCGAAACAGGGGTTGGTCGGGCTCTATCCGGAACGCGCCTGAGCCGGGGCCCCGGCCTCATTTCCAGTCTCAGGCGAGGTCGACGTAGCCCCGTTCGATGGCGTGGGTGAGGGCGGCGAAGGTGGTGCGGGCCTCCTCGAACATTTCGCGCTGGCGCCGCAGTTCCGCAATTTCGGCGTCGCTCAAGGCCTTGCCGTTTTCCTTTGCCGCGAACTTGAACGCCGCTTCCAGATAGCGCGCCCGGAGCCGCGCCACCGAGACGGCGAACGGCAGGATGCCTTCGCGCGACATCGCCGGTATCAGCTTGTGGATGACCTCGCGGTTGGCGGCGCCAATGGCGCTCTCCATCTCCATGAGGAAGCGCTTAACCTTGTCCTGCATCGTCATGCACCTAGCGGTTCGTGCCGAAAAATCCGAGGCCGTGACGCTAGCACGGAAATCCTTACCGAAATCACAACGCGCCCGGCGCATTGCCGCTTCCGGCGGGCTTCTCTATATAATGGCCGACGATCCGATCGACAGGGAAACACGCCGCAATGAAGAACCTCTGGTCCGACCGCGAGGCCGCGAGCTTCGTCCGCCGTTACCGCAAGGACGGCGTCAACGCCGACCTGGCGCTCCGCGTCTATACTTCGCGCCTGCTGGGTTCGAACCCGCGCCTGGTGCTGCACGGCGGCGGCAACACCTCGGTCAAGACCAGGGTGAAGGACATCATGGGCGATCCCGTCGAGGTCATCTGCGTCAAGGGCTCGGGCTGGGACCTGGGCGACATTGAGCCCGCCGGCCTGCCGGCCATGCGCCTGGAGCCGCTGCAGCGCATGATCGCCCTCGACAGGCTTTCCGACGAGGGCATGGTCAACGCGCAGCGCACCAACCTGCTGGATTCGTCCTCGCCGAACCCGTCGGTGGAAACCCTGCTGCACGCCTTCCTGCCGCACAAGTTCATCGACCATACCCACGCCAATGCGGTGCTGGCGCTTTCCGACCAGCCCGCCGGCGAGAAGATCTGCCGCGAGGTCTACGGCAAGCGCATGGGTGTCGTGCCCTACATCATGCCCGGCTTCGCCCTCGCCAAGAAGGCGGCCGAAGTCTATGCCCGCGACCCCGAGGTCGAGGGCCTGATCCTGCACAAGCACGGCGTCTTCACCTTCGCCGACACCGCCAAGGACGCCTACCAGCGCATGATCAAGGTCTGCAACCAGGCCGAACGGCGCATTCGCCAGGGCCGCAGGAAGACGCTGGTATCGGTAAAGCTGCCGAAACAGACCGCCACCGCTGCCGAGATCGCGCCGGTGCTGCGCGGCCTGACGGCGCTCGGATCGAAACCGATGGTGCTGGAGTTCCGCACGTCCAAGGCGGTGCGCCAATACGTCGACGGCAAGCGGGTCGATCGCTACAGCCAGCTCGGGACGGTGACGCCCGACCACGTCATTCGTACCAAGCCGTTGCCGCTGATCGTGCCGGCGCCCGACGCCGGCGATATGGAAAGCTTCCGCGCCGGCGCCAGGCAGGCACTCGATCAATACGTCCGCGACTACCACGCCTACTTCGCGCGCAACAACAAGATCTCGCCGGTGAAGAAGACGGAACTCGACCCCATGCCGAGGGTCGTCCTGGTGCCGGGGGTCGGGCTTTTCGGGCTCGGCAATTCCGCCGGTGCCGCCGCCATCGCCGCCGACCTCGCCGAGACCAACATCGAGGTGATCTCCGATGCCGAGGCGATGAGCAGCTATCGGCCGATCCCGGAATACGATTTCTTCGACATCGAATACTGGTCGCTCGAACAGGCCAAGCTCGGCAAGTCGGGCGAGAAGCCGTTGCAGCGCAAGGTCTGCGTCGTCACCGGCGGCGGCTCAGGCATCGGTGCGGCGACCGCCAAGGCCTTCACGCGCGAAGGCGCGGCCGTCGCCGCGCTCGACCGCGACGGTGACGCCGCCGCCGCCGTCGCCAAGGAGGTCAAAGGCCTCGGCATCGGCTGCGACGTCACCGACGCCAAGGCCGTCGGGCGCGCGTTCGAGCGGGTTTGCGAGACCTTCGGCGGCGTCGATATCGTCGTCTCCAACGCCGGCGCCGCCTGGCAGGGCCGTATCGGCGAGGTCTCGGAAGAGGTCCTGCGGAACAGTTTCGAACTTAACTTCTGGGGCCACCAGAACGTGGCGCGGGAAGCCGTCAGGGTGATGCGCGCGCAGGGGCTCGGCGGCTGCCTGCTGTTCAATACGTCGAAGCAGGCGATCAATCCGGGCCGCGATTTCGGGCCCTACGGCCTGCCCAAGGCGGCGACGCTGTTCTTGATGAAGCAGTACGCGCTCGACTACGGCGCCGAGGGCATCCGCTCCAACGCCGTCAACGCCGACCGCATCCGTTCCGGCCTCCTGACCGGCGACATGATCAAGAGCCGCTCCAAGGCGCGCGGGCTCTCCGAGGCCGACTACATGGCCGGCAACCTGCTGCACCGTGAGGTCGCGGCGGACGACGTGGCGCGCGCCTTCGTCGATCTCGCCAAGGCGGAAGCGACGACCGCGGCGACGCTTACCGTCGACGGCGGCAATATCGAGGCGTCGCTGCGCTGAGCGGCGACCGGCTGGAGGAAATGGCATGAAAGTCGTCGTGCTCGGCAGTGGCGTCATCGGCGCAACCACGGCCTATTATCTCGCCAAGCAGGGCCATTAGGTCGTCGTCGTCGAGCGGCGCGCGGGTTCCGCCATGGAAACCAGCCACGCCAACGCCGGCCAGGTCTCGCCCGGCTATTCCGCGCCGTGGGCGGCGCCGGGCATTCCGCTGAAGGCGATCAAGTGGATGATGATGGAGCACAGCCCGCTCCTGATCCGCTGGAAGCGCATCGACCCCGACATGTGGAAGTGGGGCGCCAGCATACTCCGGAACTGCACGGCGGCGCGCTACCGCGTCAACAAGAGCAGGATGGTGCTGCTTTCGAATTACAGCCGCGAATGCCTGATCGAGCTGCGCCGCGACACCGGCATCGAATATGACAACCGCAGCCAGGGCCTGCTGCAATTGTTCCGGACGCAAAAGCAGCTCGACGGCATCGGCAAGGATGTCGATATCCTGAAGGAATTCTCGTCGCCCTACGAAGTGCTCGACGGCGACGGCTGCGTCAGCGTCGAGCCGGGACTGCGTCACGTGCGGCACAAGTTCGTCGGCGGGCTTCGCCTGCTCAACGACGAGACCGGCGACTGCCTGATGTTCACCCAGAAGCTGACCGAGATCGCCAGGGGGCTCGGCGTCGAGTTCAAGTTCGCCGCCAACATCGAACGCCTGATGACCAACCGCGGCGGTCCCGTGATCACCGGCGTGCATACGGACCACGGCCCGATCACCGGCGACGCCTACGTGCTTTGCCTGGGGTCGTTCTCGACCCGCATGCTGCGCCCGCTCGGCATCCACATTCCGGTCTATCCGGTCAAGGGCTACTCGATCACCCTGCCGGTCATCGACGCCGACAGCACGCCGGTCTCGACCATCATGGACGAGGCCCACAAGATCGCGATCACGCGGCTCGGCTCGCGCATCCGCGTCGCCGGCACGGCCGAGCTCGGCGGCTACAATCTCTATCTCGACCCGAAGCGCCGCGCCACGGTGGAGTACGTCGTCTCGGACCTGTTCCCGAGGGGCGGCGACGTCAGCCAGACGGTGTTCTGGACCGGGCTCCGGCCGATGACGCCGGACGGCACGCCTTGCCTGGGCCCGACCAAATACCCGAACCTCTATCTCAACACCGGCCACGGCACGCTCGGCTGGACGCAGTCCTGCGGCTCCGGCCGGCTATTCGCCGACCTGGTCTCCGGCAATACGCCCGAGATCGATACCGAGGGCCTGTTCCTGGAACGCTACCGCTGAAAACAGAACGGCCCCGCTTTCGCGGGGCCGCTCGTTATCGGAGTCTGGCCGGAAGCTGAACTGGCCGGATGGCTCAGTGCACGTCCTTCCAGACGATCTTCTTCACGCGGAACAGCAGCCCGGTGAGGATCACCAGGAACACCAGCACCTTGAGGCCCATGGACTTGCGCGCCTCAAGCTCGGGCTCGGCGGTCCAGGCCAGGAAGGTCGAGACGTCCTTCGCCATCTGGGCGACGGAGGCCT
>JAYNJY010000189.1:0-6175 GCA_038110665.1 Rhodospirillaceae bacterium
GCTCTATGGCATCGGGCTCTCCGTCGTCGGGCTCAAGTCCGGCCTGCTGGTCGGGCTCTGCGCCGGCTTCATCTCGTTCATACCCTATCTCGGTGCCGCCACCGGTCTCACCGTTGGCGTCGGCATCGCGCTGTTCCAGTTCGACAACTGGGTCACCATCGCCACCGTCGCCGGCATCTTCCTGTTCGGCCAGACGCTGGAAAGCTACGTGCTGACACCGAGGCTGGTCGGCGACAAGGTCGGGTTGCACCCGGTCTGGATCATCTTCGCCTTGATGGCCGGCGGCGCGCTGTTCGGTTTCACCGGCATCTTGCTCACCGTGCCGGTCGCCGCCGTGATCGGCGTGCTTTTGCGCTTCGCCATCAAACACTACCTGGAGAGCCCGCTCTACCACGGTGGCCGTCCGGACAGTTGACCCGTGCGCCGCGCCGAACAGCTCGCCCTCGATTTCGAACACCGCTCTGCCTCCGGCATGGCCGACTTCCTTGTCGCCGACAACAACGCCGAAGCGGTCGGCTGGATTGACCGCTGGCCCGGTTGGCCGGGGCCGGCGCTTGCGCTCTACGGCCCGGCGGGTTCCGGCAAGAGCCACCTGGGCCAGGTTTTCCGCGACAAGACCGGCGCCGGCCTGGCCGCTGCCGCCGATATCTCATCGGGGCCGAGGGAGACCGGCGCCTGGGTCATCGATGGCGTTATGGCTGCCATCGCGGCGACCGGTGAGGAAGCGCTCTTGCATTTCTACAACACCTTGGTCGAGCGCCGCGGCAGCCTGCTGCTGATCGAGCGCGCGCCGCCGGCGCAATGGCAAATCAAGCTTCCAGATCTGCGCTCTCGGCTGAATGCGGCGAGTGCCGCGGGCATCGGTGCGCCGGGCGACGAACTGCTCGTGGCGGTGCTGGTGAAGCTGTTCGCCGACCGCCAGCTCCGCGTCGGCAAGGCGGTGATTGACTATGCGCTGACGCGCATGGAACGCTCCTTCGCCGCCGCCGGGGCGCTGGTCGAGCGGCTCGACAAAAGCGCGCTCGCCGAACGCCGCGAGATCACCGTGCCGCTGGCCCGCCGGGTGCTCGACGGGGCAGCCGGCGAGGCGGAACGGGGCGCTTGACGCCTCCACCGACGCGTGGCCTATATCGGCCGAACATCGTGATCGAAACATGAACCGGGACGAGGATACGCATCATGGATTTGGGGATTGCCGGTAAGAAGGCCATCGTCTGCGCGGCGAGCAAGGGATTGGGGCGGGCCTGTGCCATCTCTCTGGCCCGCGAAGGTGTCGATGTGACGATCTGCGCAAGGACCGAGGAAACCCTGAACGCGGCGGCGGATGAAATTCGCGCGCTTGGCGGCGGCAGCGTTCAGGCCATCGCCTGCGACATCACGTCCGATGCAGGCCGCGCCGCGGTGCTGGACGCCTGCCCCGAGCCCGACATCCTGGTCAACAACGCCGGCGGTCCGCCGCCGGGCGATTTCCGCGACTGGGGCCGGGACGACTGGATCAAGGCGGTCGACGCCAACATGCTGACGCCGATCTTCCTGATCAAGGCGGTGGTAGACGGCATGATCGAGCGCAAGTTCGGCCGCATCGTCAACGTGACCTCGGGCGCGGTGAAGTCGCCGATCGACATTCTCGGCCTTTCCAACGGCGCGCGCGCCGGCCTGACCGGCTTCGTCGCCGGCCTGTCACGCGAAACGGTGCGCCACAACGTCACCATCAACAACCTGCTGCCCGGGCCGTTCGACACCGACCGGCTGCGCTCCAACTTCAAGGTTCATGCCACCAAGCACGGCATTACCGAAGAAGAAATGGCGGCCAAGCGCGCGTCGGAAAACCCGGCCGGGCGTTTCGGCACGGTGTGGGAATTCGGTGAAATGTGCGCCTTCATCTGCTCCGAGCAGGCGGGCTACATGACCGGCCAGAACTTCCTCATGGACGGTGGCGCCTTCCGCTCAACGATGTAGGCGCGACGGAACCGCCTAGTCATGACTTTGACGCACGTTGGCGCTATGATTGGCGGCCTGAAGGCGTGCGCGTTGGCAACCCGGGACTCCCATGACAGCTGAGACCGCCGCGAAATGGATGCCCGACCTTTCGGCGCCCGGCCCAGGCCGTGTCGGCGTCGTCGACATCGGATCGAACACGGTGCGCCTAGTCGTCTACGACGCGCCGACCCGGCTGCCGATCCCGATCTTCAACGAGAAGGCCGAATGCGGCCTGGTGCGCGGCATGGCCCAGTCGGGAAAGCTCTATCCCGACGGCGTCAAGGAGGCGATCCGTAGCCTCAAGCGTTTCAACCTGCTGTCCAAGACGATGAACGTCGAACGTCTCGCGCTGGTCGCCACGGCCGCGGTGCGCGAAGCCGTCGACGGGCCCGATTTCGTCACCCAGATCGACGACATCTTCGGCGTCAAGGTCCGCGTCGTCACCGGCAACGAGGAAGCGCGCCTCTCGGCCATCGGCGCGCTCAGCGGCTGCCCCGATGCCGACGGCCTCTTGGCCGACCTCGGCGGCGGCAGTTGCGACTTCATGGAGGTCAATGCCGGCGCCTTCGGACGCAGCCACACGACGCCGCTCGGCCACCTGCGATTGCGTGAGACCTCTGGCGGCTCGAAGGACGAGGCGCGCAAGCTTGTCGGCAAGCACCTGTCGGACGTCCCTTGGCTCGATTCCGTCGGCGGGCGCACGCTCTACCTCACCGGCGGCTCGTGCCGGTCGTTGGCGCGCGTGTTCATCGACCAGCTCGACTATCCGCTGCACGTGATCGACGGCTTCACGCTGACGGGCGGCGAGGCGAGGCGCCTGAGCGGTGTGCTCGCCCAGGCCGGCCCGGACAGCATCAGCCAGATCCAGGGCGTCTCCGCCATCCGTCAGCGCACGTTGCCGTTCGCCGCCAGCGTCGTCGAGGGCCTGCTTTCCGCGTGCAATCCGAAGAGCGTCGTGTTCTCCGGTTTCGGCATGCGCGAGGGGCAGATGCTGGAGATGCTGCCGAGAGCGGTGCGCGGCCAGGACCCGCTGCTCGCCGGCTGCGCACGCATGGCCGAGCGCACCGGGCGTTTCGCCATTTCCGGCGAGGAAATCTACGACTGGATGGCGCCGCTGTTCGCGAAGAAGCGCGACGCCGTCAGCCGGGTCCGCATGGCGGCCTGCATGCTGAGCGACATCGGCTGGAGCGAGCATCCCGATTACCGCGCCGAACATTCGTTCCTGCGCGTGCTGCGCATGCCCTTCGCCGGCCTGACCCACCATGACCGCGTGCTATTGGCGCTGACGGTCTTCGTCCGCTACAAGGGCGACGCCACCAACCCGGTCATTTCCCCGGTGCGCTCGCTCCTGGCCGACAACGAGATCGGCATCGCCGAATCGGTCGGCCGCGCGCTTCGGCTCGCACACAATCTCTCGGGTTCGGCGCCCGGCCTGCTCGCGACCACGCGTTTCGAGACCTCGGACAATGAAATCACTCTGGTGCTGCCCGAGCACGCCGGTAAGAACGTCAAGAATGACGACGGCCGCGACATCTTCATCAGCGAGGCGGTCGAGCGCCGCCTGAGTCAGCTCGCATCGAGCCTCGGCAAGAAGGGCCGGATCGCCTAGTCGGTTTTCAGTGCGTGTCCGCGCTAGCCGCGCTTCTCGACGACGAGATCGGTGCCGTTGACGGCGAGCGCGAGTTCGCCGGCACGAAGCCGGAGCGCGTCCTCGCCGAAGATCTTGCGCCGCCAGCCCTTGAGCGCGGCGACGCCGGCGTTCTCGCCGAGGCCGGCGATCAGTTCCACGTCGGCGCTGTTGGCGATCAGCCGGCCGGCGACGTGGGTTTCCTCGGACACTTTCTTCAGCAATACCTTCAAAAGATCGGAGACCGGGCCGATGCCGCGCGGCATTTCCGGCTTTTCCTCCAGCTTGGGCCATTGCTTCTCGGGCAGGGCCAGGCCGTGCTCGATGGCGGCCATGATCTGCTCACCCATGGGGCCGTGTGCCGCCTTGGCGCCGAGGCCGCGAGATTTCGCCAGCGCGTCGGCCGTCTTCGGCGTGTGATGCGCGATCTCGGCCAGCGTCTCGTCACGCAGCACGCGGTTGCGTGGCACGTCGCGGCGCCGGGCCTCGAGCTCGCGCCACGCGGCGAGTTCGCGTAGCACGGCGAGAAAACGGCCGTTGCCGCCGCGCGTCTTGATCCGCTCGTAGGCGTGCATGGGATCGGGAATGTAGGTGGCCGGGTCGGCGAGCACGGCCATTTCCTCCTCGATCCAGTCGCGCCGGCCCTCGCGGTCCAGCCTGGAGACCAGCTTTTCGTAGGCCGGACGCAGGTGGGTGACGTCGGCGAGCGCGTAGTCGATCTGGCGGTCGCTCAACGGGCGCAGTGACCAGTCGGTGAAGCGCGGTCCCTTGTCGAGGCGCACCTTGGTCAGCTTCGAAACCAGGTGGTCATAGCCGACCGATTCCCCGAAGCCGCAGACCATGGCGGCGATCTGGGTGTCGAAAACCGGCGTCGGCACGCTGCCGGAGAGATGCAGAAAGATTTCCAGGTCCTGACGCGCGGCGTGGAACACCTTGATGATGCGCGTATCGGCGAGCAGGTCGAACAGTGGCTGCAGGTCGATGCCGTCCGCGAGCGGGTCGATTGCGGCATGGCTGTCCGGGCCGGCGACCTGGACCAAGCAGAGGATCGGCCAGTAGGTGCTCTCGCGCATGAACTCGGTGTCGACCGCGATGAACTCGGCGCTGGCGACGGATTGGCAGAAGGCGGTGAGGGATTGGGTATCGGTTATCAAAGTCATTGTGGGACTGGTATAACCCGATCCGGCGGCCCTGTCGCGCGTGAATGTGGCCTGTGGATAAAACGCCGAATCGGGGACGGTTTTCGTGCATGGGTGGCGGCGGGAGTTGTGGGTTCATGTTCCGCACTTGGAAAATTCATACTTAGTCACACGATTTCCCCGATTCGTTTCGTGGTTCTCAACATCTCCGGTTGCACGGCGTCAGCACTACTTCAGAATTCATCATCATAATCTGAGCAGTCGGCTGACGATCGCAGCGACGTTGAGGGAAGAAAGCCAAGATGGTGATGAGTGACATCGCGGTCCGCACAAAAAAAGTAGGTCAATAGGAGTTGCTCATGAACGTGTATCTGATTTCCGCCTTGGTCGCCGGCTGTGTTATCGGGCTCCTCGGACTGCTTTTTCTGACCAAGAAGAATTGACGAGCGCAGGCTCGACGGATTTTGCGACGGAAGCCCCGCGGGCTCCCGTTTTGCTGTCCGGGGCACTACGAGGGGCAACATGGCCGACATCCTGACCGAATTTCTGACCATCGCCGAGACCCGCGTCGCGCGCGTGACGATCGACCGACCGGACAAGCTGAACGCGCTCAATGCCGACATGATGGATCGCGTCATCAAGGCGTTCGAAGCGCTCGCCAGCGATGCCGAGTTGCGCGCGGTGATTCTCGCCGGTGCCGGTGGCAAGGCCTGGATCGGCGGTGCCGACATCGGCGAGATGGCGGCGCTTTCCTCGCCGCGCATGGCGGCGGTTTTCATCCATAGGCTGCATTCGGTCATGTTGTCGGTTCGCAACCTGCCGGTGCCGGTGGTCGCGGCCATTGGCGGCTATTGCCTGGGCGGCGGCATGGAACTCGCCGCGGCCTGCGATCTTCGCATCGCATCTACCAACGCCAGGTTCGGCATGCCCGAGGTCCAGGTCGGCTTGCCGTCGGTGATCGAGGCGTCGCTGCTGCCGGGCCTGATGGGGCGCGGCCGCGCCGGCCGGCTGGTGCTGACCGGTGAGGTCATCGACGCGGCGCGCGCGTTCGAATGGGGTTTCGTCGAAGAGGTCGTGGCGCCAAACGAACTCGACGCCGCCGTCGAGCGCGTGGTTGCCGACATCTGCCGCGCCGGGCCGGTCGCGGTGCAATTGCAAAAGCAGCTATTGCGCTATTGGGAACAGGTGCCGCCGGACACCGGCGCCGAGGAAAGCATCGAGACCTTCGGGTCGGCGTTCGAGACCGGCGAGCCGGCCGAGCGTCTCGGCCGCTTCGCCAATCGCCGCAAGCCGGATTGATCCGTCCTTACCGCTGAAGGACGTTCTTTTTGTGGGCGTAGTCGGCCGCCTCGCGCGCCAGGCATAGGGTCACGTCGAGGCGTGTCTGGGTCTAGTCGATGTAGGCCTTGAGCTTGTCGCCGCTCAGCAC
>JAYNJY010000190.1:0-6114 GCA_038110665.1 Rhodospirillaceae bacterium
CTTAAGTGACCGGCCGGCCTGAAAAAGTTGCCGGGCCTCGCCGTATCGTGATTTCCTTGGCCGGGACCGGCCCCTATACTGCCGACCTTCAATTGAGGAAGGACAACGATATGACCGCACTTCGCGCCGCCCTGGCCGCCCTGGTTTTCGCTGCTTTGAGCGCCGGCCAGCCAGGCATCTCCGCCGCCGAGGACAAGGACCCCGTGGTGGCCGTCGTCAACGGCCACAAGATCATGAAGTCGCACCTGGAGGAGGCGCAGCAGCTGTTGCCGCGCCAGTACCAGCAGGTGCCGCTCGAGCAGATCTATCCGGCGCTGGTCGACAGCCTGATCGACACCCGTCTCGCCGCCGAGGACGCGCGCGCCAAGAAGATGGACAAGGACAGCCAGTTCCGCGCCCACATGAACCGCATCGAGGACCAGCTTCTGCAGCGCATGGTGCTGGAGAAGGAGATGACCCAGGCGATCAGCGACGAGGCGTTGAAGAAGCGTTACGACAAGATGGTCGCCGGCATGTCCAACAACGAGGAAGTGCACGCGCGCCACATCCTGCTCAAGACCGAGGACGACGCCAAGACGGTGATCAAGGAACTCGGCAAGGGCGCCGACTTCGCCGACCTCGCCAAGAAGAAGTCGACCGGCCCGTCCGGTCCGAACGGCGGCGATCTCGGTTTCTTCGGCAAGGGCCAGATGGTGCCCGAGTTCGAGAAGGCGGCGTTCGCGCTCGCCAAGGGCGAGACCAGCAAGGATCCGGTCAAGACGCAGTTCGGATTCCACGTCATCAAGGTCGAGGAGCGGCGCAAGGCCGAGGTGCCGAAATTCGACGCCGTCGCCGACCAGCTTCGCGGCGAGATTTCACAGGAGCGTGGCACCGCCTACGTCGGGAAGCTGCGCTCGGGTGCCAGGGTGACCCGCTTCGCGCTCGACGGCAAAGCGCTCGAACAACCCAAGCCCAAACCCGCGGCCAAATGACGCCGCGCCGCGCGCGGAGCGCGGCCGGCCGAGGACAGACAACGCCATGAACGCCAAGACCCCGGTATCCCCCTTGGCGCCGGAGCGGTTTCCGGCGCTTCCCGCCATCGCCGGCGTGCGCTTCGCCACCGGCGCTTGCGGCGTGCGCTACAAGGACCGTACCGACGTGCTGCTCGCCGAACTGGCGCCGGGCACCACCGTCGCCGGCACCTTGACCAAATCCAAGACAGCGGCGGCGCCGGTGCTGTGGTGCCGCGAGTGCCTGCCCGAGGGCGAGGCGCGGGGGCTCGTCGTCAATTCGGGCAACGCCAACGCCTTCACCGGCGGGCACGGCCGCAAGGCCGTCGAGGGCACCGTCCAGGCGGTCGCCGACGTGCTCGCGTGCCGGCCGAGCCGGGTCTACGCCGCCTCGACCGGCGTAATCGGCGAGCCGATGCGCTACGAGCGCATCGTCGAACACCTGGCCGGCCTGGCCGCGGCGCTGGCGCCGGCCGAGACGCCGGAAGCCTGGGAATCGGCCGCGCGCGCCATCATGACCACCGACACCTATCCGAAAGGGGCGTCGGCGACGACCAGGATCGGCGACGCCGAGGTCCGCATCGCCGGGTTCTGCAAGGGCTCCGGCATGATCGCGCCCGACATGGCGACGATGCTCGGCTTCGTCTTCACCGACGCCAAGATTCCGGCGACCGCGCTGCAGGCGATGTTGTCGCCGGCGATCGAGCGGTCGTTCAACGCGATCACGGTCGACAGCGACACCTCGACCAGCGACACCGTGCTGCTGTTCGCCACCGGCCGTGCCGCCCACGATGAGGTCAACGACGTCGCCGATCCGGCGCTGGTGGAATTCCGCGCCGCGCTGGAAGCCGTGCTGCTCGATCTCGCGCACCAGGTCGTGCGCGACGGCGAGGGCGCGACCAAGTTCGTCGCCGTCACCGTAAACGGCGCCGAGGACGACATGGCGGCGAAGAAGATCGCGCTCTCGATCGCCAACTCGCCGCTGGTCAAGACCGCCATCGCTGGTGAGGACGCCAACTGGGGCCGCATCGTCGCCGCCGTCGGCAAGGCCGGCGAGGCGGCCGACCGCGACAAGCTCGCGATCACCATCGGCGGCCATGCCGTGGCGGCGCAGGGTGCGGCGGTCGATGGCTACGACGAGACGCCGGTGGCCGCGCATATGAACGGTAGCGACATCGACATCGTCGTCGACGTCGGCATCGCCAAGGGCAGCGCCACGGTCTGGACCTGCGACCTGACGCACGGCTATATCGACATCAATGCCGATTACCGGTCCTGATCCGGGTTGCTACAATGCCGACGACGGCGCCCAGGCGGGGCCGCTGCCGGTGGTGCTGGTCGTCGCCGTCGCCATGGTCGACGTCGACAACCGCGTGCTGCTGCAGCAGCGCCCGGCGGGCAAGTCGATGGCCGGGCTCTGGGAACTGCCGGGCGGCAAGGTGCATGAGGGCGAAAGCCCCGAGGCGGCCTTGATCCGCGAACTCAAGGAGGAACTCGGCGTCGACGTGACTCGGAGCTGCCTCGCGCCGTTGACCTTCGCCAGCCATCGCTACGACGACTTCCAACTGTTGATGCCGGTCTACGCCTGCCGGGTGTGGAAGGGCGAGCCGCAGTCGCGCGAGGGCCAGGCGCTGAAATGGGTGCGGCCGATCGACATGACGGCGCTGCCGATGCCGCCGGCCGACATTCCGTTGATTCCGCTGCTCAGGGATTTTCTCTAGGCGAGGCTCAGGCGGTTTCGATCTTCCGCGCGGTCGCGCACATGCGTTTGACCACATGGTCGAAGAAGGCGTCGAGCTTGGCGCGCATATCGGGCGCCAGCGTGAGCAGCTTGGAACGCGCATCGGCCGGGTTTTTGTGCTCGATCAGGTAGCCGTAGGCGAGGGCGGCCTCGACCAACTTGCCGGCGGTGTGCGCGCTCTTGACCGCGGTCATGAACGCGAGCGCCTCGGTCTTGCGCACCGGCGCCTCGGCCCGCCACATGCCGGGCAGCAGATCCCAATAGGCGGCCGAGTAGAATTCCTGGTTGCCGTCGAAAATCGCGATCCAGCGCCCGGCGTTGCCCTCCATGAAGTCGAGGTACATGCGGTGCTGGGCGTTCGTGTGGGTGAGCGGCATGGCGGTGTTCCAGTCGTTGTGCGGGTGTCTCTTAATAGCATGAAAAAAATGCATGCAATAATTAAATTAATTATTGATATTAAAAATGCATGTAAGTGTGATATTAAAAATCAGAACGAAAAAGCTTTCTGGCCCTGCCATAGCGGGGACACACGGAGGTGACGGAGGTTTAGACATGAGGTTCAAGTTCTTGACGACGGCGGTGGTTGCGATTGCGCTGCTTGGCGGCTGCGTCACCAACCCAGAGACCCAGCCCAAGCAGACGCTCGGCACAATGCTCGGCGCCGGTATCGGCGGCCTGGCCGGCGCCCAGATGGGGCGCGGCAAGGGCCGGCTGGTGGCGGTCGCCATGGGCGCGCTCGCCGGCGCCGCTATCGGCAATTCCATCGGCCAGTCCCTCGACCGCGCCGACCGCGCGCAAATCTACAGCGCCCAGCAGGTCGCACACAACGCGCCCATGGGTCGCAGCGTGACCTGGAACAACTCGGATTCCGGCCATCACGGCACGGTCACCCCGACCCGTGACGGCTACGACCGCATCTCCGGCGATTACTGCCGCGAATATGAGAACACCATCTTCGTCGACGGCCGTGAGGAGACCGGCTACGGCACCGCCTGCCAGAAGGCCGACGGCACTTGGGAGATCACTTCCTGACCCATCCTCCGGGACGGCAATCCCCCCGGTTCGCCGTCCACCCCCGCGAACGGCCCGCCCGCTTCAACACCTTCCAGCGGACGGGCCGTTTTGCCGTGCAATGGCGTATGGTTTCGTCCGGGCACTCTTGATAATGTGCCGCCATGAACGAACCAGAGACCCCATCGCAAACCGCCGTCGTCACCGCCGCGCTCGCCATCATCGGCAACGAGGTGCTGTCGGGACGCACCCGCGACGCCAACCTGCAATACCTCGGCGAAAACCTGAACGCGCTCGGCATCCGCCTGTTGGAGGTCCGCGTCATCCCCGACGTCGAGGCGACGATCATCGCCACCGTCAACGAACTCCGTGCCCGCTTCGATTACGTCTTCACCACCGGCGGCATCGGCCCGACCCATGACGACATCACCTCGCTCGCGGTCGCGCGCGCCTTCGGCCTCGAGCTGGTGCGCGACCCGGAGGCCGAACGCCGCGTGCGCTCCAACTACGCGTCGCCGGCCGACATCACGCCGGCGCGTCTGAAGATGGCGGAGGTGCCGGAAGGCGCCGAACTGCTTGACAACCCAGTGAGCAAGGCGCCCGGATTCCGGGTCGAAAACGTCTACGTGCTGCCCGGCGTGCCGCGCATCATGCAGGCGATGTTCGAGGGCTTTCGCCACAAGCTGGTCGGCGGCGTCTCGATGAAATCGCGCGAGATCGCCGCCTACCTTCCAGAAGGCCGCATGGGCGGACCGTTGGGCGAGATCCAGGCGCGCTTCCCCGAGACCGAGATCGGTAGCTACCCGTTCGTGCGCGAGGGCCGCTTCGGCGCGGCACTGGTCGTGCGCCATGCCGACCAGGCCATGGTCGACGCCGCCGCCGAGGCCGTGCGCGCCATGATCCGCGAGCTTGGCGAGGAGCCCATCGAGGACTGAGCCGACGACGTATCCACCGGCAATTGAGAGGAGCCGCGCCATGACCATCGACCGCTATCACGGAAACGCCCGGGGCCGTGCCCGCGCGACCCGCCACGCCGGCCTCGTCTATGCCGTCGCCACCGATCCGTCGAACGCGGCGTCCGTCGCCGAGCAGACCCGCAACACCCTGGCGGCGCTCGACAAGAGCCTGGCCGAGGCTGGCAGCGACAAGACCCGCATCGTCCAGGCGACCGTCTATCTCACCGACGTCTCGGCCAAGGACGAGATGGACGCGGTGTGGTGCGAGTGGATCGGGCCCGAGGCGAACTGGCCGCAGCGCGCCTGCATCGGCGTGCAGCTCGCCGGCGCCAACCTGGTCGAGATCGTGCTCATCGCCGCCGCCAAGTAGCGCCCGAGCTGGATCCGTTGCTAGCCATGGCCGCACAAGAACCGCCGCACAAGCCGGTCATTCGCTTCCTGCTCACCCAACTGCTCTACGGCAGCCTGGGCGCGGCGGTGTTCTGTTGGGCGATTCTGCATTTCGACACCGGCGGCCTGGCAAGCATGATCCGGCGTTCGAACGAACCGTTTCTCTGGCAGTTGCTGCTCTATTTCGGCAATTGGGTGACTTTCGGTGGTGTCGCCATAGCGGTCGCCATCATGCGCCTCGGCGAGGAAACCGACGACCATCCCGGCACGCCGCCCGAGAACCGACCGACATCTGAAGAATTCCCATACATGCAAAAATATGTGATTGCTGATATCGTTGGAAAAGTGCGCTCTATAGGGCCAACAAGAAAGCCAATCAGTGCTCACGAACATGCGGGACGGATGGGTTACCAGGAGCGACCTTGACGGGAGAGAGCGCGCCTATGCGCCGTAAACTCTCCGCGGCACCTTTCCCGATCGGCACTGCCAGCCTGTCGGCGTTGTTCCTTGCCATTTCCGTTGGGGTCATCGCCTACCTGCTCGATCAGGCGGCGAGCCGCGAGAACGCCATCGCGCGCAGTCAATCCGTTCACATCGCCAATTCCGCGATGCGCGGTTTCACTGACTAACTCGCCAACCTGGCCAAGGATTACGCCTGGTGGGACGACACCGTCGCCTTCACCAACGGCGCCAAGCCGCCGCAGTGGGCCGAGGAGAACATCGGGCGGTACCTGCAGAAGACCTTCGAGGTGACCGGCACCTGCGTGGTCGATCCGGGAGATCGGATAATCTATCATTCCAGCGCTGTCACCGCGGCCGAGCACAAGCCGGACTCGTGGCATCTGCTCGGCGGTGGGGCGAAGGCGTTCTTCGACAAGGCCCAGGCGACCACCATGGCCGAGAGCATCCCGGTCATGACCTAAGCGATCTGGGGCGGCAACGTGTATCTCTTGGCGGCGGTCACGCCGGAGCGCCCGACGCCTGCACAATCGGTGCCGCATCGGCGGCCGTTGCTGGTGCTCTACAA
>JAYNJY010000191.1:0-5411 GCA_038110665.1 Rhodospirillaceae bacterium
GGCGTAGTCGGCCGCCTCGCGCGCCAGGCATAGGATCACGTCGAGGCGTTTCTGGGTCTCGTCGATGTAGGCCTTGAGCTTGTCGCCGCTCAGCACCTCGCCGCTGGCGAGCTTGACGCCGGAGCCGCGCGCGTATTACGCCTGCAACTGCGCCAGCCGGTCGACCCACTGCGAGATATAGGGCTGCCAATCGCCGGCGTGCTGGCGTTTGACGTAGCGCACCAGGTCGGCGTGCTTGGTGATCTGCCAGTTGTACCCTCGGGCAGTTGCGGGCATTTGCTCTTCAACACCCAGGCGTAACTGCGCGCGGCGCTGGCGTATCCGTCGTCCGGCTTGGCCGCCGAATCAGCCGTTGCCGGCACGGCGGCTGACGGCGGCCGCGGGGTCACGGTGACCTCGAGCTGGCGTTCCGCCGACTCGCCTGACGCTCGGCCGGCTGGGCCGCCGGGGCTGCCTGCGATGGCGCCGGCGTGGATTGCGCGGGCGTCGCCGGGCTCGGCGTCTGGGTCGCAACGGCCGTCGGTTCCGGTCCGGCCTTGTACCACCACATGGTCTGGGCGACGCCCGCCGCCAAAGCCACGGCGACGACGAGACCGGCGCCGATCAACCAGCGCCGCAACGACTCGCCAGTTCGCCGCCGTTCGACGAACGGTCGTGCCTCGGGCAGGGGAGTCACTTGGCGCGGCGCGCAGGGATGCATGGGGCGGACCGGCGCGCAGGGAACGCCGCCACGCGTCAATACGTTGCGGATGCGCAAAACCAGCTCACGCGGATCGCAGGGCTTGGTCAGGTAGTCGTCGGCGCCGAGACCGAGCGCCATCAGCCGGTCATCCTCGCCCTGGCGCGCGGTCAGCACGACGATCGGCACACTCGAGCGCCGGCGGACCTCCTGCGCCCGGCTCAGGCCGTCGCCGTCGGGCAGGCCGAGGTCGAGCACCACGAGATCGACTCGCTCGCGCGCGAGCAGGTCCATCATTTCCGCGCGCGTGGTCACGCCAGAGACCCGGAAACCGGCGTGTTCCAGATGGTAGACGACGAATTGAAGCGGAAGTTCGTCACCCTCGACGACGAGGATGTGCGGCTGCGCGTCTGCTGTGCTCACGTTCGGGTCTCCGTGAGGAAATATGTCACGAGTCGATGATGCCAATGTCACGACCCGTCGCTGACCGCTGCCTTACCGCTGCCGCGGCGCTCGCGTTTGGTGTAAGGGCGCACGTGCTGCCGGCGGTCCGGCCCGTGATAGGCCTTGGCGTCGATGAAGCGGCGCGGATGTGTCAGGGCCTCGTAGAGATGGCCGATCACCCGGTCGACCGAGGCCGGCTTGGCTACGATCTCGGTGACGCCGCTGTTGCACTCGGCAAGGATGTCGTCGGTGCCGAGATCGCGGTCACCAGGATGATGACGATGTCGCGGTTGGGACTCGCCTTGTGGGTGCGCAGGAAGCGCACCAGTTCGAGATCGTGCTTGGTGCAGATGGCCTCGGCGCCGAAACCGAGGATCGCCTCAAGCGCTTCCTTCGGCGCGTTCACCTGTAGGACGTTCTGGAAGCCGACGACATGCAATTCACGCGTCAGGATTTGGCGCCACTGCTGGTCGGTGTCGTAGACGACTACGGCCGAATCCTGGATTTTCTTTGGGTCCACGAACATCGCGGCTTATCCGTCGGCGACGAAAGGGTTGCTGCGTCGTTCCTCGCCGAAGGTCGAGGTCGGCCCGTGGCCGGGGATGAAGGTGACGTCGTCGCCGAGCGGCCAGAGCTGCTCGCGGATCGACTTCAGCAGCGTCGCGTGGTCGCCGCGCGGGAAGTCGGTGCGCCCGATGGAACCCTGGAAAAGCACGTCGCCGACTTGCGCCAGGCGAAGCTCCGGGTGGAAGAAGATGACGTGTCCCGGCGTATGGCCAGGGCAGTGACGCACCTGGAGTTCGATGTTGCCGAACGAGACCGTGTCGCCGCCCTTGAGCCAGCGCGTCGGCGTGAACGGCCGCACGTTGCTGCCACCGATGCCGAAGCGCTCGCCCTGTTCCTTGAGCCCCTCGATCCAGAACAGGTCGTCCTCGTGCGGCCCCTCGATCGGGATCGAGAGACGTTCCGCCAGTTCGGCGACGCCGCCGGCATGATCGATGTGACCGTGCGTGACCAGGATCTTGACCAGTTCGATGTTCTGCTCGGCGATCACTTCGAGCAGGCGCTCGATATCGCCGCCCGGGTCGATGACGGCGCCCTGCATGGACTCTTCGTCCCACATCAGCGTGCAGTTCTGCTGGAAAGGCGTGACGGGCAGGACGGCGGCTTGCATGACGGACACTCGCGAATTTAGAGGTATCCGTTGGATACACGCGTCATCCGCGATGTCAATGCCGGGGGGCCCGGGCCGCCCCTCAAGGCGCGCGGGTTGAGCCTATTCGGCCGCCTGCGCGGCCTCGGCGACACTGTCGGCGATGGTCGTGCGGTACATGTGGCGCGTCTTGGTTTCGTCGTAGTCGCCGACGCCGCGATGCACCAGCGCGCGGTTGTCCCAGACGACGACGTCGCCGGTGCGCCAGCGATGCCGGTAGACGACCTCGGGCCGCGTCATGTGGGCGTTCAGGAACGCCATCAGCGCCGCGCTCTCCGCTGGCGTGACGCCGTTGATTTTGACCGTGAAGCCGTCGTTGACGAAGATGCACTTGCGGCCGTTCTCGGGATGCACGCGCACCACCGGATGGACGACCGGCGGGCGTTCGTTGAGCGGATCGCCGGCCCGCGCCGCCGGGTTCATGCCGCCGCGAAACGCGTGCGCGAATAGGTGTTCGGCGGTCAATCCCTCGAGGAGGGTCTGCATCGGCTGGGACAGCGTGTCGTAGGCGTGCGCGGTCGAGGCGAACAGCGTGTCGCCACCGTAATCGGGCACCTCTGTGCCGTACATCACCGACCCCAGCGACGGCACGCGCTCGTAGGTCAGGTCGGAATGCCAGTACTGCCCGGCGTTGGGCCGGCCCTGCGCCTTGCCCTCGATCTTCTTGTTCGAGAGCTTGTAGATCTCCGGGTGGCCGTCGAGCAGCGCTTCCTTGAGCACGTGCACCATCAGCGGGCCGAACCGCGCGCTGAACGCGACTAATTGGTCGGGTGTCAGGTTCTGATCGCGGATGCAGATGACCGAATGCTTGACCAGTGCCGCGTTGATGGCGCGGAAGGTGGCGTCGTCGATGGGTTTCGAGAGATCGACGGCCGCGACCTCGGCGCCCAGGATCGGCGTGGCCGGCATGACCTTGATCGACATGGCTTGCCTCTGTCCCCGTTGGCGATGTCAGGCGGAAATACTACGCCGGGCGGGTCAGCGTGACAATAGGCCGCGTCGCCGCCGGACGTCAGCCCGCCAGCTCGGCGCGGTTCTTGAACTGCTCCAAGGCTTCGGGGTTGGCGAGCGCTTCGGAGTTCTTGATCGCGCGGCCGTGCACGACGTCGCGAACGGCGAGCTCGGTGATTTTGCCCGACTTGGTGCGTGGAATGTCGGTGACTTGGACGATCCGGGCCGGCACGTGGCGCGGCGTGCAGTTGTCGCGGACCTGTTTCTTGATCTTGGCGGCAAGCTCGTCGTCGAGTTCGCGCCCGTTCCGCAGGATCACGAACAGCACGACGCGCACGTCGTTGTCCCAGTCCTGGCCGATGACGATCGATTCCTGCACCTCTTCGAGCTTCTCGACCTGGCGGTAGATTTCGGCCGTGCCGATGCGCACGCCGCCCGGGTTGAGCGTGGCATCCGATCGGCCGTGAATGACGAGGCCACCGTGCTCCGTCCATTCGACGAAGTCGCCGTGCGTCCAGACGTTCTCAAAGCGCGCGAAGTAGGCGTCATGGATGCGCTCGCCGGTCGGGTCGTTCAGGAACGTCGGCACCGAAGGGAACGCCAACCGGCAGACCAACTCGCCCTTGCCGCGGTCCATGGGCTGGCCATCAGGATCGAACACGTCGGTCGCCATGCCGAGTGTCGGCGCCTGAATCTCGCCGCGCCACACCGGCAGCGTCGGGTCGCCGCCGCAGAAGCAGCCGGCGATGTCGGTGCCGCCGGACATCGACTGCAGGTGCACGTCCCTCTTGATGGCGGCGTAGATGTAGTCGAAGCCTTCCGGCACCAGGGTCGAGCCGGTCGAGCCCAGGCACTTGAGCGCCGAGAGGTCGTGCGTCTCGATCGGTTTCAGTCCGGCCTTGTTGCAGGCGTCGATGAACTTGGCCGAGGTGCCGAGCAGCGTCATGCGTTCGTCCTGGGCGAAGTTGAACACGGTGTTGCCGTCGGGATGGAACGGCGAGCCGTCGTAGAGCAGTAGCGTCGCGCCGAAGGCGAGGCCGCTGACCAGCCAGTTCCACATCATCCAGCCGCAGGTGGTGAACCAGAAGATGCGGTCGCCCGGCTTCACGTCGGACGCGAACAGGTGTTCGGAGGCGTGCTTCAGCAGCATGCCGCCGGTGCCGTGCACGATGCACTTCGGCTTCCCCGTGGTGCCCGACGAGTAGAGGATGTAGAGCGGGTGATCGAACGGCACCTGGGCGTATTCGATCTCGCGTTCGGCAAACGGACCGATGAAGTCGCCGAACAGTTCGGCGTTCGGGATTGCGGAAATGTCCGGATTGTCGTCGGTGTAGGGCACGACGACGACGCGCGTGACGCTCGGCAGTTGTTTCGCGATGGCCTCGATCTTGGGCCGGATGTCGAGCGTCTTGCCGTTGTAGAAATAGCCTTCGACCGCGAACAGCACCTTGGGTTCGATCTGGCCGAAGCGGTCGAGCACGCCGTCGACGCCGAAATCCGGTGAGCACGACGACCAGGTGGCGCCGAGGCTCACGGTCGCCAGCATGGCGATGACGGCTTCGGGCATGTTGGCGATGTAGGCGCCGACGCGGTCGCCGACGCCGACGCCCTCGGCCCTGAGCGCCTGGGCCAGGCGCGAAACGTTGTCGTGCAGGTCGTTGTGGGTGAGGTGGCGGCGCACCTTGTCTTCGCCCCGGAACACTATGGCCTCGTCGGTGCCGCGATGCTTGAGCAGGTTCTGGGCGAAGTTGAGACGCGCGTCGGGGAACCAACTGGCGCCCGGCAGCTTGTCGCCGTCGACGAGTACGCGCTCGCCCCAGGTCTCGGCCTTGAGGTCGGCGAATTCGCGGATCGAGGTCCAAAATTTCTCGCGATCGTCGATGGAGAATCGCCAGAGCGCTCGGCTATCGAGGAGGTTGACCTGCCAGCGTTCCTCCACCGCCGCGCGGAACTTGGTGATGTTGGCGTCTTTGATGCGCTCGGCGCTCGGCGTCCACAGCGGTGCGGTCATTGGGGCCCCCGGAGTCTTGGAAATGCGGGCGCGAGTATGGCGGTGGGCTCCGCTTGGTTCAAGGCGCGGAAAATTCGGCGTCATTGAGCGGGGCGTTGCGCGGTAGCCCTAGT
>JAYNJY010000191.1:5421-6058 GCA_038110665.1 Rhodospirillaceae bacterium
ATAACAGAGTAACCTTTGCTAATTATGCTATAGCAAGATTAAAACAAGGACAGCGAAATAAATCACGATGTCGCGCCATGTGTCGAAAAAAGTGAAATTGCCGAGCCACATTTTCTGTTGCGAAAATATCATCGCGCTGATCAGGAATGCCGCGATGCCGACCGGGAGAATGAAGAAGGTATATCCAAGAAAAATATCCGCCATGACCAGGCCGATGCCGACGATGACCCATACCTCGGCCTTAAACATCCAGTGAGATATCTCGGCGTAGGCGTCCACTTAAGAGCTCCTCTTGAAATTTTCCAATACCGTTTCCAATGACCCTATTACGCTGGTCACGTCCGTGGGAATGATAATAGTCTTCGTGCTGCTGCCCGCACCAATTCGGCCGAGCGCATCGACTTGGCGCTTCAAAATCTCGAAGTTGATCGCGGGTTGGCCATTGTCGGCAATCGCCGCCGCGATCAATCGCGTTTGTTCGGCATTCGCTTTGGCCTCGATTTCGATCGCATAGGCGTCGGCTTCCGCCTTTACCCTGATTGCGTCGGCTTCCTTTTGGGCCTGATACAACTTGGCCTCCGCGGCCAATTCCACGGATCTCTTTTCCCCTTCTGCTCGCGCGATCGCGGCACGTCTT
>JAYNJY010000192.1:0-6013 GCA_038110665.1 Rhodospirillaceae bacterium
GCCCTCGGCCAATGCCGCGGCGATCAAGGCCTTCCTCGTCAACCGCGTGGGCGACTTCGGCTTCGCGCTCGGCATCCTAGGCACCTTCATGGTGTTCAATGCCGTGGCCTTCGACACGGTCTTCGCGGGTGTTCCCGGCGTTGCCGGCAAGACGGCGCATTTCCTCGGCCTCAGCGTCGAGGTGATGACGCTTCTCTGCCTGCTGCTGTTCGTCGGCGCCATGGGCAAGTCGGCACAGCTCGGCCTGCACACCTGGCTGCCGGACGCCATGGAGGGCCCGACGCCGGTCTCCGCGCTGATCCACGCCGCGACCATGGTGACGGCGGGCGTCTTCATGGTGGCGCGCCTGTCGCCGCTGTTCGAATATTCCGACACCGCATTGACGGTCGTCACCATCGTCGGCGCCTCGACCGCCATCTTCGCCGCCACCGTCGGCTGCGTGCAGAACGACATCAAGCGCGTGATTGCGTATTCGACCTGCTCGCAGCTCGGCTACATGTTCTTCGCCTGCGGCGTGTCGGCGTATTCGGCCGGCATCTTCCACCTGATGACGCACGGCTTCTTCAAGGCGCTGCTGTTCCTGGGCGCGGGCTCTGTCATTCACGCCATGTCCGACGAACAGGACATGCGCCGCATGGGCGGTATCTGGCGGATGATCCCGGCGACCTACACGCTGATGTGGATCGGCTCGCTGGCCTTGGCCGGCGTGTGGCCGTTTGCCGGCTTCTACTCCAAGGACATCATCCTGGAGGCCGCATACGCCTCGCACACCGGCGTCGGCCAGTACGCGTTCTGGCTAGGCATCCTGGCGGCGTTTCTGACCGCGTTCTATTCCTGGCGCCTGTTGCTGATGACCTTCCACGGCACGCCGCGCGCCGACGAGCGCACCATGGCGCATGTCCACGAAAGCCCGAAGGTGATGATCGCGCCGCTGCTGGTGCTGGCCACCGGCGCGGTGTTCGCCGGCTACATCGGCTTCGAGATGTTCGTCGGCCACAAGACGGCAGAGTTCTGGGGCAACGCGATCTTCATCCTGGATAGACACAAGGCGCTCGAACACGCGCACCACGTCCCGGCCTGGGTCAAGTACCTGCCGCTGGTCGTCGGCTTCGGCGGCATCGGCCTGGCCTACGTGCTCTACATGCTGAAGCCGGATATTCCGGGCCGCATCGCGGCCGCCTTCCAGGGCGTCTACCGCTTCCTGCTCAACAAGTGGTACTTCGACGAGCTTTACGACTGGCTGTTCGTGCGGCCCTCGTTCGCGCTCGGCCGCGGCTTCTGGCGGGTGATCGACAGCTGGATCATCGACGGCCTCGGCCCCGACGGCATCTCCGCGACGATCAAGCGCGCCGCCGTGCGCGTGTCGGCGATGCAGACCGGCTTCGTCTACCACTACGCCTTCGCCATGCTGATCGGCGTCGTGGTCATCATCACTTGGTATCTGTTCAGGCACGCGGGGTAACAGTGATGAGCGGTTTTCCCATTCTCTCGCTGCTGACCTTCCTGCCGCTGGCCGGCGCGCTGTTCATTCTCACCATCCGGGACAACGACCCGGCCATCGTCGCGCGCAACGCGCGTTACGTCGCGCTGTGGGCGTCGGGCATCAACCTCCTGCTATCGTTGTACCTGTGGTTCAACTTCAACGGCGATACGGCGGCCTTCCAGTTCGTCGAGAAGGCGAAGTGGATGCCGGTGCTGGGCTTGACCTACCACATGGGCGTCGACGGCATTTCGGTGCTGTTCGTGCTGCTCACCACGCTGCTGACGCCGATCTGCGTGCTCGCCAGCTGGGAAGCCATCAAGGACCGGGTCAAGGAGTACATGATCTCCTTCCTGATCCTCGAGACCATGATGGTCGGCATGTTCTGCGCGCTCGACATGGTCGTGTTCTACATCTTCTTCGAAGGCGTGCTGATCCCGATGTTCCTGATAATCGGCATCTGGGGCGGGCCCAGGCGCGTCTACTCCGCGTTCAAGCTGTTCCTCTACACGCTGGCCGGCTCCGTGCTGATGCTCCTCGCTATGTTCGCCATGTACTACGAGGCCGGCACGACCGACATCACCAGACTGCTGGTGCACAACTTCCCGGTCGGCATGCAGACGTGGCTTTGGCTCGCGTTCCTGGCCTCGTTCGCGGTCAAGGTGCCGATGTGGCCGGTGCACACCTGGCTGCCCGACGCCCACGTCGAGGCGCCGACGGCCGGTTCCGTCATCCTCGCCGGCGTGCTGTTGAAGTTCGGCGGCTACGGCATGCTGCGCTTCTCGCTGCCGATGTTCCCGGTCGCCTCGGCCGATTTCGCACCGCTGATCTATGCGCTTTCCATCATCGCCGTGGTCTACACGTCGCTGGTCGCGCTGGTGCAGGAGGACATGAAGAAGCTGATCGCTTATTCCTCCGTCGCGCACATGGGCTTCGTCACCATCGGCGTCTTCACCGTCACCGTGCAGGGCATTGAGGGTGCCGTCTACGTCATGCTCAGCCACGGCGTCGTCTCGTCCGCCCTGTTCCTCATCGTCGGCGTCGTCTACGACCGCATCCACTCGCGCGACATCGCCGTCTACGGCGGGTTGGTCCACCGCATGCCGGCTTATGCGCTGGTGTTCATGCTGTTCATGCTGGCCTCGGTCGGGCTGCCGGGCACCGGCGGCTTCGTCGGCGAGTTCCTGGTGCTGCTCGGCGCCTTCCAGGTCAACACCTGGGTCGCGGCGCTGGCGGCGCTCGGCGTCATTCTCGGCGCGGCCTACATGCTCTACCTCTACCGCCGCGTCATCTTCGGCGAGCTGACCAAGGAAAAGCTGATGAAAATCGCCGACATGAGCCCGCGCGAGTGGGCGGTGTTCGCACCGCTGATCATCCTGACGCTGTGGATGGGCATCTATCCGCCGGTGTTCCTCGACTTCATGCACGCTTCCGTCGACAACCTGATGCAGCACGTCACCCAGGCGCAGGCCGCGGCCAAGTCGCTGACGCTGGCCGTGAAATGAGCGGGGCCTAGGAAAACATCATGCAGCTAGCACAAGTCCCCGATCTGGTTCCCGCGCTCCCGGAGCTGTTCCTCGCCCTGGTGATCATGGCGCTGTTGATGTTCGGCGTGTTCCAGAAGGGCGGCCGAGCCGAGGTCGACGTCAACACCTTCCGCATCGTCTCCTGGATGGCGGTGATCGCGCTGGTGCTGACACCGCTCCTGGTGCTGGCCCTGGCCGGCGGCAAGCTGATCGGCTTCGGCGGCATGTTCGTCGCCGATCCGTTCGCCGCGTTCTGCAAGGTGCTCGTGCTGATCGGTTCGGCGTCGACGCTGATCATGGCGCGCAACTTCCTCGAGACGCACGACATGGCTCGGTTCGAATACCCGATCCTGGTGGTATTCGCGACGCTCGGCATGCTGCTGATGATCTCGGCCAACGACCTGATCTCGCTCTATCTCGGCCTCGAAATGCAGAGCCTGTCGCTCTACGTCATCGCCGCCTTCCGCCGCGACGACACCCGCTCGACCGAGGCCGGCCTCAAGTACTTCGTCTTGGGCGCGCTGGCGTCCGGCATGTTCCTCTACGGCGCCTCGCTGGTATACGGTTTCGCCGGAACCACCGGCTTCGACGGCCTCGCCAAGCTATTTCATCAGTCCACGCAGGGCGGCCACGAGGCCGGGCTCGGCGTCGTCTTCGGCATCGTCTTCATCCTGGCGGCGCTGGCATTCAAGGTTTCCGCCGTGCCGTTCCACATGTGGACGCCGGACGTCTACGAGGGCGCGCCGACACCAGTGACCGCGTTTTTCGCCGTGGCGCCCAAGATCGCCGCGCTGGCGCTGTTCATCCGCGTCATGGTCGGCCCCTTCGGCGATCTCGTTTCGCAATGGCAGCAGATCGTCGTTTTCGTCTCGGTCGCCTCGATGGTGCTCGGCGCCGTCGCCGCCATCAACCAGCGCAACATCAAGCGCCTGATGGCCTATAGCTCCATCGGCCATGTCGGCTATGCACTGATCGGCCTCGCCGTCGGCAACGAGGCCGGCGTGCGCGGCATCCTGATCTACTTGGCGATCTATCTGTTCATGAACGTCGGCGCGTTCTCCTGTATCCTGGCGATGCGCAGGAACGGCCGCATGGTCGAGGGCATTGATGAACTCGCCGGTCTCGGCAAGACCCATCCGATGATGGCCGCCGCGATGACGGTCTTCATGTTCTCCATGGCCGGCATCCCGCCCTTGGCCGGGTTCTTCGGCAAGCTTTACGTGTTCCTCGCCGCAATCGAGGCCGAACTCTACGGCCTCGCCATCATCGGCGTGCTGACCAGCGTGATCGGTGCGTTCTACTACCTCCGTCTCATCCGCATCATGTATTTCGACGACGTGCGCGAGCCGCTCGACCGACCGGTCGAACGCGAGATCGGCCTTGTTGCCGGCCTCGCGGGCGCGGTGATCGTGTTGTTCTTCCTCTATCCGGGACCCGTGGTCACCCGCGCGGCGGCCGCCGCGGCGTCCCTGTTCACCGGTTGATGATAGCGCCTCGACTGCCAGCCGCCTACAACCTGATCGCCCTCGAAAGCGTCGGATCCACCAACGAGGAGGCCAAGCGGTTGGCCGCCCAAGGTGAGGACGCCGCGCCCGACGGCACGCTGGTATGGGCGCGCGAGCAAATCGCCGGCCGCGGCCGGCGCGGTCGCGAGTGGGTCAGTCCGGCTGGCAACTTATACACCTCGCTGATCTTGCGGCCCGACGTGCCGCTCGCGCGCATGGCGGAACTCAGCTTCGTCGCCGCGCTCGCCGTCTACGACGCGCTCGGGTCGCTTGGCGAGCCCGGCCACCAGGTTCATCTGAAATGGCCGAACGACGTGCTCCTGAACGACAAGAAGGTCGCCGGCCTGCTGCTTGAAAGCGAGAGCGCCGGCAAGGGCGGCAATGCCGGTTGGGTCGTGCTCGGCATGGGGTTGAATATCGGCTGGCACCCCGAAAACACTGAATTCCCGGCGACCTCGCTCCGATACGACGAATGGCCGACCACGGTCGAGCAGGCGCTCGAAGCCTACGCGCGCAGCTTCCTCGGCTGGGCGACGCGCTGGCTCGACGAAGGGTTCGCGCCGGTGCGCCGCAATTGGCTCTACCGCTGCAAGGGCCAGGGCCAGGCGATCGAGGTCCGGCTCGCTGGCGAGACGCTCACGGGCGTGTTCAAGGATTTGGATGACGACGGCGCCCTGGTGCTCGACCAGGAAGGCGTGACCCGGCGCATCACCGCCGGCGACGTCTATTTCGCCCCCGCCAGGGGCGGCTGAGAAAGGGAAGGGCGGTCATGCTGCTGGCCATAGATTCCGGCAACACCAATATCGTCTTCGCGGTCTTCGATGCCGACGGCGAGGTCCGCGGCGAGTGGCGCTCGTCGACCGACGCCAACCGCACCGCCGACGAGTTCGGCATCTGGCTCGAACATTTGATGGCACTGGCCTCGCTCAAGCGCGCCGACATCACCGACGCCATCATCGCCACCGTGGTGCCGGCGACGCTGTTCTCGCTAAAGACGCTCTGCCGCAAGTATTTCGACTGCGAACCGCTGGTCGTCGGCGACCCCGACGTCGATCTCGGCATCGGCGTCAAGGTCGAGCGTCCCGGCGAGGTCGGCGCCGACCGCTTGGTCAACTCCGTCGCCGCGCACGCCAAGTACGGCGGGCCGTTGATCGTCGTCGATTTCGGCACCGCCACCACCTTCGACATCATCGACGGCGAGGGCGCCTACATCGGCGGCGTCATCGCGCCGGGCGTGAACCTGTCGTCGGAGGCGCTGCACCGGGCCGCCGCACAGTTGCCGCGCGTCGCCGTCGAGCGGCCCGAGAAGGTCATCGGCCGTTCGACCGTGCCGGCGATGCAGTCCGGTATCTTCTGGGGCTACGTCAGCCTGATCGAAGGCCTGGTCGGGCGCATCCGCAAGGAACTCGGCCAGGATGTCGACGTTATCGCCACCGGCGGCCTGGCGCCGCTGTTCTCCGCCTCGACCGACGTCATCAAGCTCGCCGACGACAAGCTGACCC
>JAYNJY010000193.1:0-5978 GCA_038110665.1 Rhodospirillaceae bacterium
GCCTGAGGTCGAGCAGTTCCCCTGGAACGTCTGGGGCCGGCTCGCCGGCAGGCTGTGGCGCCATCCGCCGCGCGCCGGGGTCGGCGGCGGCGCGCTCGCCGGCCACCAGGGGCTGCGTGACGCCATCGCCGCCCATGTCGCCGCCGTGCGCGGCGTCAACTGCGTCGGCCATCAGGTGATGATCACGTCGGGCGCGCAGCAGGGCCTCGACCTGATCGCCAGGCTGCTGCTCGAACCCGGCGACAAGGTGTGGATGGAGGACCCCGGCTACGCCGGCATGCGCGGCGCCTTCGCCGCGACGGGGGCGGAAATCGTGGCGCTGCCGGTCGACGTCGACGGCTTCGACGTCGCCGCCGGGCGTGCACGCGCGCCGGACGCGCGCCTCGCCGCCGTGACGCCGTCGCACCAGTACCCGACCGGCGCGACAATGAGTCTGGCGCGCCGGCTCGAATTGCTCGACTGGGCGCGCGCCGCCGGCAGTTGGGTGCTGGAAGACGACTACAACAGCGAATACCGCTACGCCGGCAAGCCGCTGTCGGCGTTGCAGGGCTTGGACGACGGCGGCCGTGTGATCTACGTCGGCACGTTTTCCAAGGTGCTGTTTCCGGGCCTCAGGCTAGGTTACGCCATCCTGCCGGAAGCCCTGGTCGCGCCGTTCCTAGGGATGCGCTCGATGCTCGACGATGCGCCGGCGTTGGGCCTTCAGCCGGTATTGGCGGAATTCATCAAGGACGGCCATTTCGCCGCGCACGTGCGCCGTACCCGTGCGCTCTATGCCGAGCGCCAGGCGCATTTCCTGACGGCGCTGCGACGGCATTGCGGCGGCATGTTGCATGCGGCGCCGGACGAAGCCGGCATGCACCTCGTCGTGGTGCTCGACAGGAGCCTGAAGTTGAGCGACCGCGAGGCGGCCGCGCGGGCCGACGTCGCCGGCATTTCGGCGCCGGCGCTTTCGAGCTACTACGCCGGCACGCCCGCGCCCAAGGGCGCACGCCAGGGCCTGGTCCTCGGGTATACCGGGTTCACCGAACGCGAGACCGAAGACGGCCTAAAGCGGCTGGCGGCGGCGCTGGCCGGATAGGGCGGTGCATCGCCGGCCGCAGCGGCTATAATCGGCGGGTGGTCCGGACCGAGCGGGAGAGGTCGATGCGCAAATTCCTGATTTTCATGGCGGGCGGCAAGTTCGGCCTGCTCGGCGGTTTCGCCGTCGGTATCTTCGTCTATCCGTACATTTTCCTCGCCGATGTGGTCGCGACCGAAAAGCTCGACGGCGCCAAGCAACGCGAGCTCGTGGCCGGCGGCAGCTTCATCCACGCCAATCCGTCCGATCCGGTGCATTACGGCAAGGGCAGCGTACAGGTCTACCGGGACGTGTTGCACCTGGGCGCCGACTTCGAGGTCGGTCCGGGGCCCAAGTTCCACGTCTACCTGGTGCCGGACGCCGAGGTCACGCCATCGACGGAGGTCGCCAAGACCATGTACGTGGACTTGGGCCGGCTCCGCGCCTTCAAGGGGTCCCAGGTTTTCGACATTCCCGCCGGCACCGATCCCCGTCGTTTCAACAACGTCGTCATCTGGTGCGAACACTTCGGGGTGTTGATCTCGCCGGCCAAACTCGCCTTCGCCGGCGGTTGAACGCGCTCTTGAGTATCGCAGCGGCGGGGTATTGCAGCGCCGCCATGCATGGCGCACTCTCACCGCCGGGAGGACCGCCATGACCACCATCGCCCGCCGCCTGGCCGAGAAGATCCACGATACCCGCTGGGAGGACTTGCCGGCCGAGGCCGTGCATTGGGCCAAGGTCGGCATCCTCGACACCATCGCCTGCACGCTCGCCGGCGCGCCCGAACCCTGCACCCGGATCGCGCTCAAGCTGCCCGGCGTCGCCGCCGCTCCGGGCCCGGCGCTGGCCTATGGCGGTCCGCGCACGTCGATCCTGGATGCCGCGCTAATCAACGGCATCGCCTCGCACGCGCTCGACTTCGACGACGTCAACAACCACATCGGCGGCCATCCCTCGGTGCCGCTGGTGCCGGCGATCTTCGCCATCGCCGACTTAGGCGACGGCAGGGGCAGAGGGGTTTCCGGCCGCGACGTGATACTCGCCTATATCGCCGGGTTCGAGGCCGAAACCCGCATCGGACGCGGCGTCAACCACTTCCACTACGAGAAGGGCTGGCACCCGACCGCGACGCTCGGCATTTTCGGCACGACCGCGGCCTCGGCCCGGCTGCTCGGCCTCGATGTCGACCGGACCGCGACGGCGCTCGCCATCGCGGTTTCGCTGGCCAGCGGCGTCAAGGCCAACTTCGGCACCATGACCAAGCCGTTGCATGTCGGCCACAGCGTCAGGAACGGCGTTTTCGCCTGCCTGTTGGCGCGTGACGGCTTCACCGCCAACGACGCCGCCTTCGAGCACCACCAGGGTTTCCTCCAGGTGTTCAACGGCAAGGGCAACCACGACATGGAGAAGGGCATCGCGGAATGGGCCAAGCCGTGGGATGTCACCCAACCTGGACCCAACCTCAAGCAGTACCCGTGCTGCGGCTCGACGCACGGCGCCATCAACGCCATGCTGGAGTTGCGACGCCGTCACAAGATCGACCCGAAAGCCATTGAAGTGATTCAGGTTTTGACCACGCCACGTCGCCTGCCGCATACCAACAATCCCGATCCCAAGTCGGGCCTCGAGGCCAAGTTCTCGGTGCACTATTGCGCCGCCCGGGCGCTGCTCGACGGCGCCGTCCGGCTGACCCATTTCGAGGCCGGCGCCGAGAACGACAAGCAGGCGCGGGCGCTGATGGCGGTGACCACCACCGGCATCCATCCCGATATGTCCGACCCGGCGCACGACGGCTACGGCGCCGAGGTCACCGTCCGGCTCAAGGACGGCAGCGCGTTCAGCCATCTGGCCGACGGCGACGTGCTGCGCGGCCCGGCCAACCCGATGACCGCGGCCGAGCTTTACGAGAAGTTCTCCGACTGCGCCTCGCGTGCCATGGCATCGGCCGACATCCTGCCGCTCTATGAGCGTTTGATGACGCTGGACGTCGTCGGCGACGCCAAGTGCGTCTCCGACATGATCGAGGGTGCCGCCGCCGTGTGCGCGGCGGAATAGGGACCAGCCTTACCGAATGACTTCGCCGAAAGCCGGATACGAAGGCTCGTGGCAGCAGTACGACTGCGTCATCGAGCGGGACGTCGCTATCGCCATGGCTGACGGCGTCACCCTTTACATGGACCTTTACCGCCCGGCGCTGGCGGGCAAGGAATTGCCGGGCCCGGTGCCGGTGCTGCTCGAGCGCGGGCCCTACAGCAAGGACCGCCTGCTCTATGCGCTGAACGGACGCTATTTCGCCAAGCGCGGCTACGTCTACGCGATCCAGGACGTGCGCGGGCGCTACAAGTCGGAGGGCCGCTTCGAGTTTCTCAGGAACGAGGCCGACGACGGCCGCGACACGGTCGCCTGGCTCGCCGCCCAGCCCTGGTGCGGCGAGGTCGGCCTGCTCGGCATTTCCTACACCACCGCGACCCAGCAGGCGCTCGCCGTCCGCCATCCGCCCAAGCTCGCGGTCCAGGCGCTCTACGACGGGCCCTACAACTACTTCCGCCAGACCATGCGCCACGGCGGCGCCTGCGAATACGCCATCGCCTTTCAATACGTCGTGTTCATGGCGCGCTGGGGCCAGGAGGCGCTTGCCGATCGCAAGATCGCCGCCGCCCTCGACGCCATGTGGAAGGACCTGCCGCGCTGGCTCGCCGAGGACCCGCTGGTGCCCGGCTCGACGCCGCTCAGCCTGGTGCCGGACTACGAACAATGGCTGTTCGACATGATCCGGCGCGGCGACTACGACGACTGGTGGATCACGCCCGACCTCGCCATCGACGAATACATCGACGACTACCCGGACATTCCGCTGCTGTTCGAGACCTCGTGGTACGGCCACCACATCACCGCAACGCTCTGGAAGTACGAGTAACTCAAACAGCGCCACAAGACGCCGAAGCGCCTAGTCATCGGCACCTGGCTGCACGGCGGCGACCTGTTCCAGCAGTCCTGGGCCGGCAATGCCGAATTCGGCGCCGACGCCGCGCTCGAGGACAACAACGCCATGCGGCTGCAATGGTTCGACCGCCACATGAAGGGGATGGCGACGGGGCCGGCGGACGAGGCGCCGGTCCGCATCTTCGTCATGGGCGGCGGCTCCGGCCGGCGCGACCTCAACGGCCGGCTCATGCACGGCGGGCGCTGGCGCGACGAGGCCGAGTGGCCGATCGCCTGGACCCGGCCTTGGACGCTCTATCTCGCCCCCGAAGGCCGCCTCGCGGAGACCGCGCCGCCGGCCGGCACGGCACCGGAAACCTACGATTTCGACCCCGCCAACCCGGTGCCGACGGTCGGCGGCAATTTCGCCAACTACGGCACCACCGGCTTCCTCGAGGGCGACGGCTTCGACCAGCGCGGCGGCACCATGTCCGGCGACAAGGGGCCGAAGCGGCCGTTGGCTGAGCGCGCGGACGTACTGGTGTTCCGCACGCCGCCGCTGGAACGCGCCCTTGAGGTCACCGGCGTGGTCGCGTGCCGGCTCTGGGTCGCATCGAGTGCCGTCGACACCGACTTCACCGTCAAGCTGATCGACGAGTATCCGCCGAACGAGGACTATCCCGAGGGCTATGCCCTCAACCTCGGCGACACCATCCTGCGCATGCGCTACCGCGACGGTTACGACCGCGCGTGCATGATGACGCCGGCCGACGCCTACGAGGTCGAGCTTCGGCTGCAGGCGACGTCCAACCTATTCGCCGAGGGCCACCGCATCCGCCTCGACGTTTCCAGCAGCAATTTCCCGCATTTCGACGTCAACCCCAACACCGGCGAGCCGCTCGGCCGCCATGCGCACCGGCAAATCGCCCATCAGCGGCTTTACATCGACGCCGAACGCCCGTCGCGCATAGTGCTGCCGGTGATCCCGGGCGCCGAGTAGGGGAGGCGACGGCCCATGTTGATCGCGCCATGTTGATCGCCCTGGCGCTGTTCGCGGCCGCCGTCCAGGTGGTCGGCGGCGGCATCTACATCCGCGAGACGCTCAGGGGCGCGACCCAGCCCAACCGGGTAACCTGGTTCCTGTGGGGCGCGGCGCCGATGATCGCCACCGCCATCGTCCTTGTCGAAGGCAAGGCGACCTGGGCGACGTTGCCGGTGTTCATGGCCGGCTTCGTGCCGATGCTGACCTTCGTCGCCTCCTACTTCAATCCGCGCGGATACTGGCATCTCTGCCGTTTCGACTACGTTTGCGGCGCGCTCGGCATGGCCGCGCTGGTGGTCTGGCTGATTGCGAGCGAACCCGTCGTCGCCTTCGTCATGCTGGTGCTGACCGACGGCCTGGCGGCGCTGCCGACCATCCGCAAGGCCTGGAGCCACCCGGAGACGGAAACCGCGGCGGCCTATTTCGCCGCCATGTTCTCTGGTCTCGCCGGCCTCGCCAACGTGAACGAGTGGGGCGTGCTCGAATACGCGTTCCCGCTCTATCTCGTGGCGGTCAACGTGGTCGTGCTCTACGCCATCTACCGCCGCCGACCCAGCAAAGCCTGATCCGGCGCAGCCCGACGCGGCCGGCGGCCGCCGTTTCCGCGGGTTTCTCGCGCGCGGCAAATATTCGTAAAAACCGAATAATATGGCAAAAAAACGTCGCTTAAATCTCATTATATTTTCTGAAATAATTCTAATTATCGACAAATTCGTCGGTAACGATAATTCCGATCAAGGCTCGAAAAGGAGACAGCAATGAACGAGATGAAATGCCCCGTGATGCATGGCGGAAACCCCGCCGCCGGGAAGTCCGTGATGGATTGGTGGCCGAAGTCGCTCAATCTCGACATCCTGCACCAGCATGACCGCAAGACCGATCCGATGGGCGCGGGTTTCGACTACCGCAAACAGCTCAAGACGCTCGACGTCGAGGCGCTGAAGCGCGACC
>JAYNJY010000194.1:0-5972 GCA_038110665.1 Rhodospirillaceae bacterium
TCATGCGGTTGAGCGCGAAGTCCTCGTAGGCCATGCGCTCCATTTCCTTGTAGGCCGGATGGTATTCGATCCAGTCCTCGTCGCGGCCGAAGCGGTCGCGGTAGTGTAGCGCCGGCGGGTGGCGGTCGGCGGTGCGCGAAAGCTCGTCGAGCTTGCCGCCCGCCAATTCGCCCAGGCGTTCGAAATGCGGCTCCATGTGGGCGTGCAGGTCCGGCGCCAGGTAGTGTTTCAGCAGCCCCTTGAAGGCGGGATCCAGGTGATAGAAGTTCTTGCCGTGGCAATCCGGCGCGACCCAGTCGGCGCCGCTCAGGCCGTCGGGCGTGGCGCGCGATTTCGCTTGCATCTCGTTCATGGCCGTTCTCCCCTGCGAGGGAGCATTATGACGCCGCGCCGGCGCCCGGGGCAATGGGCTTGGCGCTCCGTTCCGTTGCGTCAAACGCTCCCGGGTTTCTTGGGGGAAGTCCATGTCCGCGTTGCAGTTGACCGTGCTGGTGTGCACGGCGCAGGTGTTGGCCCAGATCGGCGCTTTCTCGGTGCCGGCGCTGCTGCCCCGGCTCATCGCCGAATGGTCGCTCTCCAACACCGAGGCCGGCTGGATTACCGGCATCTTCTATCTCGGCTACGTCTCCGCCGTGCCGGTGCTGGTCAGCCTGACCGACCGGGTCGATTCCAAGCGCGTCTACCTGTTCGGCGTCTCGATGATCACGCTGGCCGGCTTCGGCTACGCCTTCCTGGCCGATGGCTTCTGGTCGGCGCTGCTGTTCCGGCTCATCTGGGGCATCGGCTGGGCCGGCACCTACATGCCGGGGCTGAAAGCGCTTTCGGATATCGTCGAGGGGCCGGGGCAGTCGCGCGCGGTCGCCGGCCACGCCGCCTCCATCGGCATTTCCGGCGCGCTCTCCTTCGTAATCGCCGGCACCGTCGCGGAGACCTTCGGCTGGCGCTTCGGCGTCGCGGTCGGCGGCGCCGGCGCAACGCTCTCGCTCCTGATCATGCTGTTCGGCCTGCCGGCAAGGCCGCCCAAACCGCAGGAAGGCCCCAAGACGGCGCTCTTGGATTTCCGTCCGGTTTTGAGCAACCGCTCGGCGATGGCGTACTCCATCGGCTATTGCGTGCACACCCTCGAGATGGGCGCGCTCAGGAACTGGGTGGTGGCGTTCCTCGCCTTCGCCGCCGCCGGCACCGCGAGCACGAGCGCCCAGTCCTGGCTGGCGCCGACGGCGGCGGCGTCGTTGATGGGGTTGTTCGGCGTCTGGGCGAGCGTCACGGGCAACGAGCTTTCGATCCGCTTCGGCCGCAGGCGGCTGATTCTCGGCGTGATGCTGGTGGGTATTCTCGTCGCCGCCGGCATCGGCTACTCGGCCGGCCTCTCGTATCCGCTCGCCGCCGGCCTGGTGCTGGTCTACGCGGTTTTGATCTGGGCCGACTCATCCTCGCTCACCGCCGGCGCCGCCGGATCGGCCCGGCCCGGTCAGCGCGGCGCGACGCTGGCCGTGCACTCGACGCTGGGATACGCGGGCGGGTTCGTCGGACCCTTGGTGATCGGCGGCGTGCTCGATCTCATGGGCGGCATGTCGGCGTTGTCCTGGGGCGTCGCCTTCGGCGCCATCGCCCTGATCATGGCGATCGGCCCGCTCGCCATCGTCATCCTCAAGCCGGAAGGCCTCGCCGGCGACCGCTGATGACCATCGACCCGGCAAACAACGCGCTCGTCGTCGGCGTCTTCGCCGCCACCTACGTCGGCATGGCCTTGGGCCGCGTGCCGGGCTTGCGTATCGATCGGTCGGGCATCGCGCTGTTCGCCGTCGCCGTGCTGTGGCTGGTGGCAGGCGGCTGGATGCCGCTCAGTCCTTGAGGCCGGCGTAGTATTCCTGCAGCACCTTGACCACCTCGGGCCGCGAGAACTCGGGCGGGATCGCCTCGCCGGCGGTCAGCATGCGGCGCTGCTCGGTGCCGGAAACCTGGATCTGGTCTTCCTTGCCGTGCGGGCAGGTCTTGGCGGTCGCCATGCCGTAGCACTTGGTGCAGTAGAAGGTGATGTCGATCTTGAGCGGGCGGCATTGCAGGCGCTCGGGCCCGACCTCGTCGAAGATGTGGTGCGCGTCGAACGGGCCGTAATAGTCGCCGACGCCGGCGTGGTCGCGCCCGACGATCAGGTGCGAGCAACCGTAGTTCTGGCGGATCAGCGCGTGGAACAGCGCCTCGCGCGGCCCGGCGTAGCGCATCTCGATCGGGTAGCCGGCCTGGATTACGGTGCCCGGGCGGAAGTAGTTGTCGATCATCGCCTGGATCGCCTTGGTGCGGACGTCGGCCGGGATGTCGCCGGCCTTGAGCTTGCCCAGCACCTGGTGGATGAAGACGCCGTCGGTGACCTCGACGGCGATCTTGACGAGGTGTTCGTGGCTGCGGTGCATGGGGTTGCGGGTCTGGAAGGCGGCGACGTCGGACCAGCCCTTTTCGGCGAACTGGGCGCGCGACTCGGCCGGGCGCAGGTAGAGATCGGCGAACATCGACGGGAACGGCCCCTCGTCCAACACCGTCACCGGGCCGCCCAGGTTGATCTCGCCCTGGTTCATGACCTTCTCGACGCCGGGGTGTTTGATGTCGGTGGTGCGGAACACATGCTCGCATTCGAGCGCCTTGTCGGGAGCGTATTTCTCGGTGACGCGCATGATCGCCATGATGCGGCCGGACGCGGCGTCGACCAGCGCAACTTCCTCCTCGATTCCGATCTGGTCGGCGAGGTCCTGCTTGGCGGAAAGCGTCACCGGGATCGGCCAGAAGACGCCGTCAGCCAGCGTCATGTCGACGCAAGATCCCCGCCAATCGGCTTCGCCCATGAAGCCGTCGATGGGGGAATAGGCGCCCATGGACAGCATCAGCACGTCGGAAACCTCGCGGCTGGTCATCGGCACCTGCTTCAGCGTCTTGGCGCGGGCAAGTTCCTCGGCGCGTTCCGCCTCCGGCGCCAACAGTGGCTTCAGGCCCTTGCCGCCATGCGGTTCAACCAGCTTCGACATTCGCGTATTCCTCCTTGGTTCGGCGCAAACCTTAAAACATTGCGGCGCCTTTTTAGCAAAGGCTTTGCCGGTTCCGCCAACAATAATTTACAAAAATTGAATGTGTTTGCCGCCGAAACCCGGGCTCGCGTTCGCTTAGGCGCCCGGCTGCCTGCCGGTGAACTCGATCCGGCCGCCGGGCAGCAGATACAGCACCGGCGCGCGGCCGCCGGTGACGGTCGGGAAGTGGTCGGAGCCGGGCGCGATGACGCACCAGCCCGCACCCTGGCCGTCGAACTCGGCGCCGGCGTCCTCGGGCATGGTCAGGCAGACCTCGCCGGTCGGGTGGACGTGGTGCGGTCCGACGATGTTGTCGAGCTCGACGACATCGACGGAGAGGTCGTGGGTTTCGGGCTTGGCCTCGATGACGCGGCCGAAGCGGCGGCCGGGGCCGCCCTGGGCGCACATCCAGCCCGCCGCGATGGCCTCGCGGCAGGCGGCGTGGATGCGCTCGAACATCTCGCCGGAAACCGGGAAGGCGACGCCGAGGCGGCGTTCGAGATTGCCGTCGATGGTGCCTTCGGCGACTTCGTCGAAAATCGGCGTCATCAGTTTCTCGAAAGCTTCGGGTGTCATGTCGTGCTCCCGTGGTGCTTGCCGGCTGCTGTAAAAAGTTGCCACGCTGGCGTTGAAGGGTAAAGACCCGGCGGCCTATGATCGGAGCCGGGAGCGGATGTGGGCGGTTGGCGAACGGCGGTTGCACGGTCGGTGCCGCCCGCGCCCGGACACCGGCGACAAATCAACCGAGGAAACGAACGATATGGCCATCGTGCTCTACGAACTTTGCGGCGCCGACGACCTGCGCTTCAGCCCCTACTGTTGGCGCACGCGCCTGGCGCTGGCGCAGAAGGGGCTCGACTATACGACCGAGCCGGTGCGTTTCACCGACAAGCCGAAGATCGCTTTTTCCGGCCAGGGCCGCGTGCCGGTGATCGACGACGGCGGCAAGGTGGTGTTCGACAGCTGGACCATCGCCGAACACCTGGAGGACGCCTATCCCGACCGGCCGACGCTGTTCCCGGGCGCGCGCGGGCGCCAGTACGCGAAAATGACGCAGGACTGGATGAACGCGCTGCACCCCGAGATCGTGCGCTCGATCATCTTCGATATCTACAGCCGCCTCGATCCGGCCGACCACGTCTACTTCCGCGAATCGCGCGAGAAATTGCTGGGCGGCAAGCTCGAGGACATCCAGGCCGGACGCGAGCAAAGCCGGGAGCATTTCCGGGACGGCTTCGCCTCCATGCGGGCGCATCTGATGGACCAGCCTTTCGTCAGTGGCGCGGCGCCGGCCTATGCCGATTTCATCGTCTTCGGCTCGCTCAAGTGGGCGGACTTGTGCAGCGATTTCAAGTTGTTCGCCGCCGACGACCCGATCAGCACCTGGTACGCGCGGGTCGGCGCCGAGATGGGAGTCGGCTGAGCGCGCCTCGCCCGATCGGCTTATGACGCTGCGCCGGGCGGCCAGGACAAAATAATGCAGTGCAAAAGATATAATTGACAACTAGACATTTCACGCCATTTTCCAACGTATTGCATTGCAGCAAAACCGCTGGCGTTAACCATTGTGGCGACGACCGTCCTTTTGTCGCCACGATCCTACGCTACATCTGAGGCGACTAACGGCCAACGCCGTCCACGTGAACAGCAGCGTGGGCGGGCCGTTCCTGGGGTATCCGGGTGCTTCAAATGGGGAAACGAAAGATGCTGTCGAGACGTCCTCGTAAATTCTCGCTGCTTATCGCGTTCCTGGCCTGTGTCGGCATCCTCTCCGCCGATGCCGCCGAATGGGACGAGACCGCCCGTACCATTCGGGTCTCCGCCGCAGAGCCCTCGGGCCATCGGCTCGACGGCCAGGTGCTGCAGGATCTGCATTGCCTGGCGCTGAACATCTATTGGGAGGCGCGTTCGGAATCGATGAACGGCCAGCTCGCCGTCGCTGCCGTGACCATGAACCGGGTGCGCAACGAGCGCTTCCCCGACACGGTCTGCGAGGTCGTCAAGCAGGGCGGCTGGCAGCGGCTCCATCAGTGCCAGTTCTCGTGGTGGTGCGACGGAAAGCATGACGAGCCCAAGGAAGTCGAGGCCTGGCGCCGGGCGCAGCTCCTGGCGCGGCTGGTCTATGCCGGGGTGAGCGGCGACCCGACCAAGGGCGCGCTCTGGTATCACGCCGACGACGTCAACCCGTACTGGGGCGCGGTCACGCGGGCGACCACCAAGATCGGCCGCCACGTGTTCTACGTCGACCAGAACGGCCGGAACCGCTATCCCGGCGAGTCATGACCGCTTGCGCCGTCGAAAAGAACCAAGACATCTATATTCAATTTTGATAAAGTGTGGCCCTGTTTCGAACAGCTGGAGCCGGTCGTGTCCAGACTCCTCGCTTTACTGCTGGTATGCCTCGCGGCGCTGAGCGCGGGGCCGGGCGGGCGCGCGGCCGAACTGGTGATGTTCCTGGCCGGCAATTGCGAGTGGTGCGAGGTCTGGGAAAAGGAAATCGGCGTCATCTATCCGAAGACCGACGAAGCGCGCACGGCGCCGCTGCGGCGCATCGAGATTTTCCATCCGCGTCCGGCCGACCTGGCCAAGCTCAAGGGCGTGCACTACACGCCGACCTTCGTGCTGATCGACGGCGGCAAGGAAATCGGACGCATCATCGGCTATCCGGGCGAGGACTTCTTCTGGGAGCTGCTCGGCGGCCTGATCAAGAAACTGCCGGCGGAGAGCCGGCGCGCCTGCGCCGTGCCCGGCGCCGGCACCGAGGGAGGAAAAATATGTTGAAGAGGGGAATTCTGACCGCGGCGGCACTTGTCGCGGCGCTCGGCACCGCGCCGGTGCGCGCCGACGACGGCGCGCTCATCACCTTCAAGATGATGACGCCGGAAACGGCGCTCGAACTCGCCCGCGCCATCC
>JAYNJY010000195.1:0-5858 GCA_038110665.1 Rhodospirillaceae bacterium
GCGATCGCGTCTTCGCCAGTCCGCTGGCGCGTCGCCTTGCGAGCCAGGGCGGCCTGATCACGCCGATCATCAAGGACGCCGGCTCGAAGGGACTCGCCGCCATTTCCGAGGACGCCAAGGCGCTTGCCGCCAAGGCCCGCGACGGCAAGCTGCAGCCCGAGGAATTCCAGGGCGGCACCTTCACGATCTCGAACCTCGGCATGTTCGGCGTCAAATCCTTCAACTCGATCATCAATCCGCCGCAGGGCGGCATCCTCTCGGTCGGTGCCGGCGAGGAACGCCCGGTGGTGAAGGGCGGCAAGCTCGCCGTCGCTACGGTCATGTCGCTGACGCTGGCGGTCGATCACCGCTGCATCGACGGCGCCGTGGCGGCCGCCTTCATGAAGGAATTGAAGACGATCCTGCAAGACCCGATCCAGCTGATGCTCTAGGAGGCACGCGAAATGGCCGAAACCAATTTCGATGTGGTGATCATCGGCGGCGGGCCGGGCGGCTACGTCACCGCCATCCGCGCCGCGCAGCTCGGCTTCAAGACCTGCGTGGTGGAGAAGAAGCATCTCGGCGGCATCTGCCTCAACTGGGGCTGCATCCCGACCAAGGCGCTGCTGCGCTCGGCCGAAATCTACAACTACATGAAGCACGCCGACGCCTATGGCCTGAGCGCGCAAGGCATCGGCTTCGACCTGGCCAAGGTGGTCGAGCGTTCGCGCGGCGTCTCGAAGCAGCTCAACGGCGGCGTCGGCCATCTGCTCAAGAAGAACAAGGTCCACGTCATCATGGGCACGGCCAAGCTCAACGGGCCGGGCAAGATCGACGTCACCGACGAGAAGGGCGCCAAGCTCCCCGGCCTGACCGCCAAGCACACCATCGTCGCGACCGGCGCCAGGCCGCGCGTGCTGCCGGGCTTGGAGCCCGACGGCAAGCTGGTCTGGACCTACTTCGAGGCCTTAAAACCCAACATCATGCCGAAATCGCTGCTGGTCATCGGCTCGGGCGCCATCGGCATCGAGTTCGCCAGTTTCTTCCATACCCTCGGCGCCGACGTGACGGTCGTGGAAGTGCTGCCTCAGGTGTTGCCGGTGGAGGACGCCGAGATCGCCGCCGTCGCCAGGAAGCAGTTCGAGAAGCACGGCATGAAGATCATGTCCGGCGCCAAGGTCACGAAATTGGACAAGGCCGCCAACTCGGTCACTGCCACGGTCGAGGACTCCAAGGGCAAGTCGCAGCAGATCACCGTCGACCGCGTCATCGCCGCCGTCGGCGTGGTCGGCAACATCGAGGACATCGGCCTGGAGACGACCAAGGTAAAGACCGACCGCGGCTGCATCGTCATCGACGGCTTCGGCCGCACCGCCGAGCCCGGCATCTATGCCATCGGCGACGTCGCCGGCCCGCCCATGCTGGCGCACAAGGCCGAGCACGAAGGCGTCATCTGCATCGAGAAGATCGCCGGCCTCGACGCGCATCCGATGAAGAAGGAACACATCCCGGGCTGCACCTACTGCCACCCGCAGGTGGCCAGCGTCGGTCTCACCGAACAAAAGGCCAAGGATGCCGGCTACACCGTCAAGGTCGGCCGCTTCCCGTTCATGGGCAACGGCAAGGCGATTGCGCTGGGCGAGCCCGACGGCCTGATCAAGACCGTGTTCGACGCCAAGACCGGCGAGCTTTTGGGCGCGCACATGGTCGGCGCCGAGGTCACCGAGCTGATCCAGGGCTTCGTCGTCGCCATGGGCCTGGAGACGACGGAAGAAGACCTGATGCACACAGTCTTCCCGCATCCGACGCTTTCAGAAATGATGCACGAGAGCGTGCTCGACGCCTACGGCCGCGTCATCCACATGTGAGCGGGCAGGGTGGGCGCGCGCCTCACCGACAAGGAAGTCGCCTCGTTCCACGAGTTGGGCTTCGTCATGCCCGACTTCAAGCTGCCCAAGGCGACCATCGCCGCCATGAGGCAAGCCTATGACGAACTATTGGAGCGCAACGCCGGGGCCGCCGGTTTCGACCCCGATTTCGTGCTCGGCCCGCATCTGGCGACGCCGGGCGCGCAAGGCACCAAGGGCGACCCGAAGTGGCTCGATTTCGCCCGCGATCCGGACGTGCTGGCGATGGTGGCGCAGGTCGCCGGGCCCGACCTGATCCTCTGGGGCATGACGCTGTTCGGCAAGCCGGCCGGGGAGGGCAAGGAAACGCCCTGGCACCAGGACGGCGACTACTACCCGATCGAACCGTTGGAGACCGTCAGCGTGTGGATTGCCATCGACGACGCGACGCCGGAAAACGGCTGCCTCCGCTACATGCCGGGCTCACACAAGGAACGCCGCATCTTCCCGCATCACTGGGTCGAGGACCCCGACCTGACCTTGACCCAGGTGCTCGATCCCGAGTGGTACGACGAGGAGCGGGCCGTCGAGGTCGTCCGCAAGGCCGGCCAGATCGCCATCCACGACGTCTACATGGCGCATCAATCCGCGCCGAATCGCTCCGACAAGCGCCGCTCTGGGCTCGTGCTCCGGATCATGCCGGCGACCTCGCACTACAGCCACGCCAAGGGCAAGGCGAGCGACAACCCGAGCCACGACTACGCCCGAAGGGCGCTCTATCTGCTCTCGGGCGAGGACAAGAGCGGCCGCAACGATTTCACCATAGGCCATTGATCCCATTGCAATTCGCGCCGGAAACCATAGGTTAGTAGCATGAGCATCATCGAGAACCTGCCCCGCAAGCACGGCCGGCTGCGTCACCCGGAGAAGGCCAAGAACGCGCCCAATCCGGTTGCCAAGAAGCCGGACTGGATTCGCGTCAAGGCGCCGACCTCGAAGACCTACATGGAAACGCGCAAGCTGATGCGCGAGAAGAACCTGCACACGGTCTGCGAGGAGGCGGCCTGCCCGAACATTGGCGAGTGCTGGTCGAAGAAGCACGCCACGGTGATGATCCTGGGCGACATCTGCACGCGCGCCTGTGCGTTCTGCAACGTCGCCACCGGCAAGCCCGGCGCGGTCGACGCCATGGAGCCCGAGAACTTGGCCATATCGGTCGCCGAGGCCGGTATGAAGCACGTCGTCATCACCAGTGTCGACCGCGACGACCTGGCGGACGGCGGCGCCGGCCAGTTCGTCAAATGCATCACCCGCATCCGCGAGACCTCGCCGGATACGACCATCGAAGTGCTGACGCCCGACTTCAAGGGCAAGGACAGCGCCTTGGAAGCCGTGGTCGCGGCCCGCCCCGACGTCTTCAACCACAACCTGGAAACGGTGCCGAGGTTGTATCCGAGCATCCGCCCCGGCGCGCGCTATTTCCATTCGCTGCAACTGCTGGCGCGGGCCAAGGAACTGGAGCCGACGATCTTCACCAAGTCCGGCATCATGGTCGGCCTGGGCGAGGAGAAGGACGAGATTTTGCAGGTCATGGACGACCTGCGTTCGGCCAATGTCGATTTCCTCACCATCGGCCAGTACCTGGCGCCGACGCCGCGCCACGCCGCCATCGACCGCTTCGTCACGCCCGACGAGTTCGCCGAATACAAGCGCGTGGGCGAAGGGAAGGGGTTCTTGCTGGTGGCCTCGACGCCGTTGACGCGGTCGAGCTACCACGCCGACGCCGATTTCGCCGAGCTTCAGGCCAAGCGCCGCGCCGCGCACGGTTGAACCGATCCCAAGGCCGTTGCTGACAGCCGCTTTAAGCTGAATAATCCGGCATCGCGCGGCAAGGTGCCGCGCCGGAAGCTCCGCGTTTGCATCGGCTCCCATGAACCTCCGCTCATCCACCGTGACGCCCGCCACTCCGGCTGAACCGCGCAAGCCATGACCGGGCGCGCGCAAGGCTGGGCGGCGCGGCTGCCGTTCTATTTCGGCTGGGTCATCGTCGCCATCGCCTTCGTCACCATGGCGGTCAGCGTTTCGGCGCGGACGGCGTTCTCACTGCTGCTGGCCCCCTTGATCGACGAATTCGGCTGGCAGCGCGGCGTCGCCGCCGGTGCGTTCTCGTTCGGGTTCCTGGTCTCGGCCGTGTTGAGCCCCCTTCGTCGGCCGCCTGATGGACCGCCACGGCCCGCGCCTCGTCATCCAGACCGGCGTCTTCCTGTTGGCGGCCGGGTTGTTGATCGCCCCACGGGTCGGGGAAACGAGGCATCTCTAAATCTCCCTCGGCGCCATGGTCGGCTTCGGCGCCAACCTGATGAGCTTCACCGCGCAGGCGATTGGCAATCTAATCCGGGCTAAGCCCGGTGCGTTTCGGCCAGGCCAACAAGGGCGTTGACGCGACGGCCCGGCCTTCGAATACTCTCGACACGAGCGAATACTCTCGACACGAGATCGACTGAAGAGGGATTGATATGGTTTCGGTGGCTCCCATATCCGGTCCTTGTGCGTGGCACGGCTAGGACATGGCGCACTCGGACCGTTGGGTCCGCGATCTCGCGCCCGAACACATCGCCGAACTGGACGCGGCGCTTGGTCGCATCGAGGCACGCGGGCTCGAATGGCAGCAAAACACCGCCGCCGATTTTCCGCTGCCGGGCCTGGCCGGGCTGATCGGAGAAATCAGGGACGAACTCGAGAACGGCAGCGGTCTGATGAAGCTCCGGGGCATGCCGGTCCACCGCTACGACGAGACGAAACTGCGCAAGCTCTACTACGGGCTCGGCGCCAACATCGGCACGCCGGTGCACCAGAACCGCACCGGCCAGCTCATGCGCCTGATCCGCGACGAAGGCTCGCACGTGGGCGCCACCTACGGCCAGATCGAGGGCGACAAGACCGGCGACGGCAAGCCGTTCCTGTCGTCCTACGCGCGCACGCTTTCCAACGGCGCGCTGCGGTTCCATACCGACCGCACCGACGTGGTCGCGCTGCTCTGCGTCAACCAGGCCCAGAGCGGCGGCGTCAGCACTATCTGCAGTTCGGTCCAGGTCATGAACGAGGCCATCGAACGACGCCCGGCCCTGGCCGAGGAATTGTTTAAACCCTATTACCGCAGCCGCCTCGGCGAGGAGTCGAACGACGCCGACGAGGTCTATCCGCTGCCGGTGTTCGGCGTGCGCGACGGCTTCTTCACCTCGCACTATTCGCGCACCTACATCGAGGCGGCGCAACTCATGAACGGCGTGCCGACGCTGACGGCGCGACAGGTCGAGGCGCTCGATTTCCTGCAGGCGCTGTGCGAAGAACTGGCCTTCCAGATGACCTTCGCACCCGGCGACATCCAATTCCTCAACTCGCACGTCACCTATCACGGCCGCACGCCGTTCGTCGATCACGACGAGGCTGAGAAGAAGCGCGTGCTGATGCGGCTCTGGCTTTCCATGCCGAACAACCGGCCGCTGCCGGCGGACCATGCCGTATTGTGGCGCAACATCGAGGCCGGCCAGGTGCGCGGCGGCATCGCCCAGGTTCCCGCGTAACGGCTTCGGCGCGATCAGGTCTTAGCGATCTGGCATCTCGATGTGGTGTCCGTAGGCTTCGCAGACCTCGACGCCTTCACCAGCGATGTCGTAGTAGTCGCCCTTGTCGGCGGCGAAGATGTGCGCCTTGAGTGAAAGCCCGGTAGCACCGTCGAAGGCGCCGGCGGCGATGGACACGTGCTCGGCGCCGTCGCGGCGGAACAACAGGACCGCGCCGCAGGTGCCGCAGAAACCGCGCTGGGTATCCGGACCTGAGCGGTACCATTTCAGGCCGCGATCCTCGGTCACGCGGAAGTGCTCGTTCCAGGCCGCGGTGAAGCCGACATATTGACCGGACTGCTTGCGGCAGAGCGTGCAATGGCAGGCGATCACGTCGCGCAACGGTCCCGAAACCTCGAAGGCGACGGCGCCGCAGTTGCATGATCCGGTCAACGGCATGGTCATGGGC
>JAYNJY010000196.1:0-5827 GCA_038110665.1 Rhodospirillaceae bacterium
AGCGCCGCCTGCACAAGGCGTTCCTGCGCTACCACGACGCCGAGAACTGGCCGCTCTTGCGCGACGCGCTGAAGCGCATGGGCCGGGCCGACCTGATCGGTCCGTCGAAAAACCACCTGGTTCCCAACTGGCAGCCGGCCGGCACCGGCTCCAAGGGGGGCGAAGGCCGCCGCACCGGGCGCAAGCACGGCGAGCAGAAGTTCCTGACCAAGGGCGTGCGCGAGCGGCCTCCGCGAACGGGCCGCTAGGCGGGCTCAGGCGCCACGCTTGCGGAAGGCGTGCTGCGGGTAGGTGCCGAGGATGTGGACGCCGCGGCTGAAGAAGCGCAGTTCCTCCAGCGCCAGCTTGAGCGGTCGCTGATCCGGGTGTCCCTCGACGTCGGCGTAGAACCGCGCCGCGACGAAAGCGGCGTCGACGTAGCTTTCCAGCTTGGTCATGTTGATGCCGTTAGTGGCGAAGCCACCGAGCGCCTTGTACAAGGATGCCGGGATGTTCCTGACCTCGAAGGTGAAGGTAGTGACGAGGTCGTCGCGCTCAGGCCCGGGATCGATGGGCTCGGTCGCCATGACGACGAACCGCGTGGTGTTGTGCTCGGCGTCCTCGACGTCGGACCGCAGCACCTGGAGACCGTAAAGCTCTGCCGCCAATTCCGAACTGATGGCGCCCTGGGTCGCGTCCTTCCACTTGGCGACGTCCTGGGCGGCGCCGGCGGTGTCGACGTGGACGACGGCCTCGACGCCGATCTCTCGGATCAGCTTGCGGCACTGGTTCAAGGCATGCACGTGGCTGTGCACGTGGCTCAGGCCTTCGACGGTGGCGCCCTTGATGCCGAGCAACTGGTGGTTCACGCGCTGGAAGTGCTCGCCGATGATGTGCAGCCCTGAATCCGGCAGCAGATGGTGGATGTCGGCGACGCGGCCGGCGACCGAATTGTCGATCGGGATCATGGCGAGGCGCGCCTTGCCGCTTTTCACCGCCTCGAAGACGTCGACGAAGGTGCGGCAGGGCAGCGTCGTCATCTCGGGATAGGCGGCGCGGCACGCCATCATCGAGTACGCGCCCGGCATACCCTGGAACGAAATGGTGTTCGCGGCTTCGCTCATCTGCCGATGCGTCCCGTGCTCAATCGAGTGATCAGTCGGCGCCGGCGAGTATGGCACGGGCGCGTTCCAAGTCGGCCGGAGTATCGACGCCGAGCGGAACGGTGTCAACGCGCTCGGCGGCGATGACCATGCCATTCTCGAGCGCGCGCAACTGCTCGAGCCGCTCGCGCTGCTCCAACACGCCCGGCGGCAATTGGACGAAGCGCCTGAGCGCTTCGCGCCGGTAGGCGTAGATGCCGATGTGGTGATATAGCGGCGCGGCCGCATCATCGCTCCAGGGGACCGTGGCGCGGCTGAAATAGAGCGCACGGCCACCGCTCCGGCCGGGCTTGAGTCCGAGCGCGGCCTTGACCACGTTGGGGTTGATGCGCTCCTTGGGATCGCTGATCTCAGCGACTAGGGTGGCGATGTCGCAGGCCGGATCGGCCAAGGGCGCCAGCACGGCGCGCACCACATGGGCCTCGATGGTCGGCAAGTCGCCCTGCAAGTTCACCACCACGTCGTGGCGGCCTTCGGGGTCGAAGCGCTCGACCGCCTCGTGGATGCGGTCGGAGCCGGACGGATGGTTGGGGTCGGTCAAGACGGCCTCGCCGCCGGCCCCGGTGACGGCGTCGGCGATTTCTTGCTCGGCGCAGGCGACGACGACCGGGCCGACCTCGGCCTCGACGGCGCGGCGCCAGACCTGGACGATCATCGGCACGCCGCAGATGTCGGCCAGCGGCTTCGAGGGCAGCCGGGTCGAGGCCAGGCGGGCCGGAATGACGACGACGGGGTTCATAGATGCGGCCATGACTTTGTTCTCGGAGCGCGAGGTTAGTGTTTTTGGCGCGCCATTGCACCCCCGTTCGCACACGACCGGCAAGGCCCTTGGTGATTGCATCGGCGGGCGCAAGCGGTTAAATTCGCCCGCGTTTACAAGGCCCACGTTCGCTCGGCCCTAGTTTGCACGGAAGGACCGCCTCATGCATTTCGAATGGTATCACAAGTTCAGCTTCGGCCTGCTGATCGCGGCATGGGTGGCTTTCGGCGCCAACTTCCTGGGCCATGAACTGGTCCACGCCAATGTGCCTGAGAAGCCGGCCTACGCCGCCGCCTCAAAGGACGGCGGCGCCGCCAAGGAAGACAAGCAGGAGGCCGCGCCGGTCGACGTGGTGACGCTTCTGGCCAAGGCCGACGCCGCCAAGGGCGAGAAGGCCTTCGGCAAGTGCAAGGCCTGCCACACGGCGGAGAAGGGCGGCAAGGACAAGGTCGGCCCGAACCTTTGGGACGTCGTCGGCCGCGCCAAGGGCGGTCACGGCGGTTTCGGCTATTCCGACGCGATCAAGGCCAAGGGTGGCGACTGGAGCTTCGCCGACCTCGGCCACTTCCTGGAGAACCCGAAAGGCTTCGTGCCCGGCACCAAGATGGGTTTCGCCGGCGTCAAGAAGCCGGCCGAGCTGGCGGACCTGCTCGTCTACCTGCGCTCGCTCAGCGACTCGCCCAAGCCGCTGCCCTGACGCGAGCCCGCCTCGCGTGGACGCCTGCCCCGAAAGCCTGATCGCTTTCGCCGCCGAGTTGGCCGACGCCGCACGGCCGATCACGCGAGCCTATTTCCGCACCCCGGTCGAGGCCGAGGTCAAGGCCGACGAAAGCCCGGTATCCATCGCCGACAAGGAGGCCGAGGCGCGCATCCGCGAGATGATCGAGGCGCGCCACCCCGACCACGGCATCTACGGCGAGGAATACGGCCAGACCCGCATCGACGCCGAATATGTCTGGGTCATCGACCCGATCGACGGCACCAAGTCGTTCCTGGTCGGCAAGCCGCTGTTCGGCACCCTGATCGGCCTGATGCACAACGGCCCGCAGGGCCCGCGCGTTATAGCCGGCATCATCGACATGCCGGTCCTGGACGAGCGCTGGGTCGGCGCCACCGGCCATCGGAGCACCCACAACGGCAAGCCGGTCCAAACCCGCAAGTGCGACTCGCTCGCCAAGGCGTGGATGCTGGTGACCTCGCCCGACATGTTTCTGCGCGACGACGAAGCGCCCTTCTACCGCCTCAAGGAGGAAGTCCAGTTTCTGCGCTGGGGCACCGACTGCATGGGCTACGGCCTGCTGGCGTCGGGTTTCGCTGACATCGTCTGCGAGGCCAAGATGTCGCCCTACGACTATTGCGCGCTGGTGCCGGTGGTCGAGGGCGCCGGCGGCGTCATGACCGACTGGCAGGGCCGGCCGCTCGGGTTGGAGAACGACGGCACCGTGCTCGCCTGCGGCGACCCGAGGCTGCTCAAACCTGCGCTCCGCATACTGGCACGCTGACCGGCGCCGCCCCGGGCGTCGCCATGCGTGCCATGGCGATGCCACAATCTTGCGTGATACCCCTCGCCATCCCTTGATCCGGAAAGGTTTGGCCCCCAATATCACCATCATGATCAAACAGTTCCTGGCCACAGGCCTCATCGCGCTGACGGCGGCGCTTTCGCCCGCCCTCGCCACCAATGCCGCCCTCGCCGGCTCGCTCGACGGCGTCGAGGGCCGTCACGGCCTCGCCATGCATGGCGATCTCAAGTATCCGGCCGGCTTCAAGCAGTTCGACTACGTCGATCCGGCGGCGCCCAAGGGGGGCAAGGTGCGGCTGCATTCGATCGGCACCTTCGACAGCTTCAACGCCTTCATCGTCAAGGGCAACCCGGCCGCCGGCGTCGGCTTCATCTACAACTCGCTGATGACCAGTTCTTCGGACGAGGCGTTCAGCCAGTACGGCGAGTTGGCCGAAGAAGTCTACATGCCCGAGAACCGCTCCTGGGTGGCGTTCAAGCTCAGGAAGCTGGCGCGCTGGCACGACGGCAAGCCGATCACGCCGGAAGACGTGATCTGGACCTTCAATACGCTCGTCAAGGAAGGCGCGCCGTTCTACCGCTTCTACTACGGCAACGTGAAGGAAGTGGTGAAGGTCGGCGACGACATCGTGCGCTTCAACTTCAAGCCCGGCGAGAACCGCGAACTGCCGCTGATCCTGGGCCAGGTCACGGTGCTGCCGAAGCACTACTGGGCGACCCGCGAGTTCAACAAGACGACGCTGGAGCCGCCGCTCGGCTCCGGCGCCTACCGGATCAAGAGCTTCGATGCGGGCCGCAACATCGTGCTGGAGCGCGTCGCGGACTACTGGGGCAAGGACCTTGCGACCGACAAGGGCTACGCTAACTACGACGAGATGCGCTACGACTACTACCGCGACGGCACCATCGCGCTGGAGGCCTTCAAGGCCGGCGAATACGACTACCGGTTCGAGAACTCGTCGAAGGACTGGGCCACCGCCTACGACATCCCGGCCGTCAAGAACGGCCAGATCGTCAAGGCCGAGCTCAAGCACGACCGTTCGTCCGGCATGCAGGGCTTCGTCTTCAACACGCGCCGCGACCTCTTCAAGGACCGCAAGGTGCGCGAGGCGTTGGGCTACGCCTTCGACTTCGAATGGTCGAACAAGAACCTGTTCTACGGGCTCTACCACCGCACCCGCAGCTACTTCGACAACTCCGAACTGGCCGCCACCGGGCTGCCGTCGGCGGCCGAGCTGAAGCTCCTGGAGCCGCTGCGCGGGAAGATTCCGGACGAGGTGTTCACCGCCGAATACCAGCCGCCGACGGCGGCGACGCCGGCCGACCTCCGGCGCAACCTGCGCACCGCCAGCCAGATCCTGACAAAGGCCGGCTGGGAGGTCAAAGACGGCAAGCGGGTCAACGCCAAGACCGGCAAGGCGCTGGAGTTCGAGGTCCTTCTGGTCAGCCCGCTGTTCGAGCGCATCGTGCTGCCGTTTGCCAAGAACCTGGAGCGCCTGGGCGTCAAGATGAACGTGCGGACCGTCGACACCTCGCAGTACCGCCGCCGCCTCGACACCTACGACTTCGACATGATCGTCGGCACCTACGGCCAGTCGCTGTCGCCCGGCAACGAACAACGCTCGTTCTGGGGCACCGAGGCGGCCGACCACGAGGGCGGGCGGAACTACATCGGTATCAAGGACCCCGCCATCGACGACCTAATCGAGAAGGTGATCGCCGCGTCGACCCGCGAAGACCTGGTCACCGCGACCAAGGCGCTCGACCGAGTCCTGCAGTGGGGACACTGGCTGATCCCGCACTTCCATTCCAAGGTCGACCGCGTCGCCTATTGGGACAAGTTCGGCCGGCCGAAGATCACGCCGACCCAGGGCCACCAGTTCTCCGCCTGGTGGGTCGACGAGACGAAGGCCGCCGCGCTCAAGGGCAAGCTCGCCTCCGAGAAGGACTGACGGGGGCGCCGGCACGATGTACGCCTACATCATCCGCCGGTTGATGCTGATCGTGCCGACGCTGCTCGGCATCATGATCATCAACTTCGCCGTCGTGCAGTTCGTGCCCGGCGGCCCGGTGGAACAGATGATCGCCAAGCTCACCGGCGAGGCCGTTTCCGCGACCGCGCGGGTCGGCGGCCAGGCCGGCAGCGAGGTCGGCGGCGGCACGGCGAAGCCGGCGGGCGACAGCGGCTCCACCTCGCGTTACCGCGGCGCCCAGGGCCTGCCGCCCGACCTGATCAAGCAGATCGAGCGACAGTTCGGCCTCGACAAGCCGGCCCACGAACGCTTCTGGCTGATGATGAAGAACTACGTCCGCTTCGACTTCGGCGACAGCTTCTTCCAGGACCGCTCAGTGTTGCAGCTGGTGCTCGACAAGATGCCGGTCTCCATATCGCTGGGGCTGTGG
>JAYNJY010000197.1:0-5730 GCA_038110665.1 Rhodospirillaceae bacterium
ACAAAAGACATAGTACTTGGGTGCGGTCGTTGCATGATTCACCGAAACGGCTGCAGCAGCATCCTGTCGAGGCGCTGCTCGACGGGCGCACGGAACGTCTCCAGGCCGATCACCATGCCGTCATGACCGGCCGACGGCTGGGCGATGTAGGTGCCGAACAGGCGGTCCCACCAGGGCAGGTTGAAGCCGTAGTTGCTGTCGGTCTCGCGCCGCAGCGTCGAATGGTGCACGCGGTGCATGTCGGGCGTCACCATGACCAGTCGCAACAGGCGGTCGACGCTCTCGGGCAGGCTGAGGTTGGCATGGTTGAACATGGCGGTGGCGTTGATCAGCACCTCAAACACCACGACCGCCGGCGCGGGTGCACCGAGAAGGGCGACCACCGCCATCTTGATGACGATCGAAAGCACGATCTCGATCGGGTGGAAGCGCGCGCCGGTGGTCACGTCGATGGCGGTGTCGGCGTGGTGCATGCGGTGCAGACGCCATAGCACCGGCACCTTGTGGAACATCACGTGCTGCACGTAGATGGCGAGATCGAGGATCAGCACCGAGACGAAGAAAGCGATCCACCCGGGCACGGGGGCGAGCACGAACAGGCCCCAGCCGCGCGCCTCGGCGATGGCGGCGACGCCGACCGGCAGCACCGGGAACAGGATGCGCACCAGCAGGGTGTTAAGCACGACAATGCCGATATTGGCCGGCCAGCGCTTCGTCCGCGGCAATGTCTGCGGCAGCTTCGGCGATACCCATTCCCACGTCGCCATGACTAGGAGGACGCCGAAAAACGCCGAAAGCCGGATTTGCGTCTCGAATTCCAGGACAAAGTTTGTGAAACTAACCATCGGCTGGGCGGGCCTCCCGCTGCGAAGCGCCTAGAAGCAATTGTGGGCGGCGGAGCGCCCGCACGACATATATATGGGCCGGCGACCGTCGGCCTGACAAGGATATGCACGCATGAACTTCCACAATCTGCTGCGGGCGCGCGCCGAACAGGATCAACCCGTGCGGGTCGGGCTCATCGGCGCGGGCAAGTTCGGCACCATGTTCCTGTCACAGGCATTGCGCACGCCCGGCCTGCATGTGCTGGCCGTCGCCGACCTCGACATCGAGCGTGCCAAGAAGAACCTGGCCTCGACCGGCTGGGCGCCGCACCGCTACAGCGCCGGCTCGGCCACCAAGGCACTCGCCGACGGCAAAACCTTCGTCACCGACGACGCCGAACGGCTGATCGACGCGGGCGGGCTCGAGGTCGTGATCGAGGCGACCGGCGATCCGGATATCGGCATCCGCCACGCCCTCGCCGCGATCCAGCGCGGCCGTCACATCATCATGGTCAACGTCGAGGCCGACGTGCTGGCCGGACCGCTGCTCGCCCGGCGCGCGCGCGAGGCCGGCGTGGTCTATTCGCTCGCCTACGGCGACCAGCCGGCGCTGATCTGCGAACAGGTCGATTGGGCCAGGTCCTGCGGCTTCGAGGTCGTCGCCGCCGGCAAGGGCACCAAGTACCTGCCGACCTACCATACCTCGACGCCCGACACAGTCTGGGACCATTACGGCCTGACCGCCAAGCGCGCCCAGGACAGCGGCATGAACGCCAAGATGTTCAACTCCTTCCTCGACGGCACCAAGTCGGCGATCGAGATGGCGGCGGTCGCCAACGCCACCGGCCTGACGCCGGCGCCGGACGGCCTGCAATTCCCGCCCTGCAACGTCGAGGACATCGCCGGCACGCTGATCCCCAAGGCGGACGGCGGCGCGCTCCATCACAAGGGCCAGGTCGAGGTGATCTCGAGTCAGGCACGCGACGGCAGCGATCTCGAACACGACCTGCGCTGGGGCGTCTACGTCACCTTCGAGGCGCCGACCGACTACGTCGAACGCTGCTTTTCCGACTACGGCCTGATCACCGACAAGAGCGGGCGCTATTCGGCGCTGTGGCGGCCCTATCACCTGATCGGCCTGGAACTCGGGTTCTCCGTCGCCTGGGCCGGCTTGCTGCATCAGCCGACCGGTGTGCCGACCGGCTTCCGCGGCGACGTCGTCGCGACCGCCAAGCGCGACCTCAAGCCCGGCGAGGCGCTCGACGGCGAGGGCGGCTATACGGTTTGGGGCCGGCTGATGCCGGCGGAAGCGTCGCTCGCCCTGGGCGCGCTGCCCATCGGCCTCGCGCACGGCATCAAGCTCCGCAATACCGTCCCGGCCGGACAAGCTGTCACCTGGGCCGACGTCGAGCTGACCGAAGCCAAGACCAACGCCATCGGCTACCGGGTCCGGCGCGAGATGGAAGCTCTCTTCGGGGCCGGCGAGGCCGTGACCTGACGGAGCGGCCCGATGTTCGTCGATACCGAACCGCTCGACGCCTACGAGGCCTTGATCGCCAAGGGCGAGCTTCGTCCCGACCCGATCCAGGCATCCTCCATGCGCCGCCTACAGGGACTTTCCGACGCGCTCGCCGAATACGGCCGCCAGATGGGCCGCACCGGCTGGCGCGCGCGCCTGACGCTGCGCGGCGGCAAGAAGCCGCCGCCGCAGGGACTGTATTTCTGGGGCGGTGTCGGACGCGGCAAGACCATGCTGATGGACCTGTTCTTCGCCCATTGCCAAGTCAACGAGGAAGAAAAGAAGCACGTTCACTTCCACGCCTTCATGCAGGAGGTGCACAAACGCCTACACGCCTTCCGCGAAGCCCAGAAGGCCGGCCAGGTGCCGGAAAGCCGCGACCCCATCGAGGCGCTCTCCAAGGTCATCGTCGAGCGCGCCTGGCTGCTCTGTTTCGACGAGTTCCACGTCACCGACATCGCCGACGCGATGATCCTGGGGCGGCTGTTCGAGGCCTTGTTCGAGCGCGGCGTGGTCGTCGTCGCGACCTCAAACCGGCATCCCAGGGATCTCTACAAGGACGGCCTGCAACGCGAGCGCTTCCTGCCCTTCGTCGACGTCTTCATGTCGAAGATGGAGGTGATCGAACTCGACAACGGCACCGACTACCGATTGGAGCGGCTGCAGTCGATGGACGTCTACCTGACGCCGACGGGCGCCGACGCCTCGGCCAGGCTGGAGCGCGCCTTCGACGCGCTCGCCGTCGGGCTGCCGGCGATCGAACGCACGCTCAACGTCAACGGCCGCGACGTCCACCTGCCGCGCACCGCCGAGGGCGTCGCCTTCGCCCGTTTCAGCGAACTCTGCGACCGGCCGCTCGGCGCCGGCGACTACCTCGCCTTCGCCGAATGCTTCCACACCCTGGTACTCGCCGACATTCCGCGCATGAGCCCGGCCAAGCGCGACCAGGCGAAACGCTTCATCACCCTGGTCGACGCGCTCTACGACGCCAAGGTCAAGCTGGTCTGCTCGGCAGAGGCCGGGCCGACGGAGCTCTACACCGCCGGCGACGGCGCGTTCGAGTTCGAGCGCACCACGTCGCGCCTGATCGAGATGCAGTCCCCCGAGTACATGGCGCTGCCGCACCGCGGCTGAGCGACAACGGGAAGCTCTCCCGGATGTACCCTCCGTGCGGTTTTGGACCGATAGGTCTGTAAAAAGGGCGTTTTTTCAGTGTTTGCCTTGCCCTCGCCAGGCAAAACCGTTACGACGAGGGTGTTTACCGCCGTCGGCGGCCTTCGCCGGGCGGAAACGCGGCCCCATCTGCTAGCTTGGAGTTGACTTTCATGGCACGCAACAAGATCGCCCTCATCGGCGCCGGCAACATCGGCGGCACGCTGGCCCACCTGGCCGGCCTCAAGGAACTGGGCGACATCGTCCTCTTCGACATCATCGACGGCGTTCCGGCCGGCAAGGCGCTGGACATCGCCGAGTCGAGCCCGGTCGACGGCTTCGACGCCAAGCTCAGTGGCGCCAAGAGCTACGCCGCCATCAAGGGAGCCGACGTCATCATCGTGACCGCCGGCATCGCCCGCAAGCCGGGCATGAGCCGCGACGATCTGCTCGGCATCAACACCAGCGTCATGGAGCAGGTCGGCGCCGGCATCAAGAAGTATGCGCCCAATGCCTTCGTCATCTGCATCACCAACCCCTTGGACGTCATGGTCGGCGTGCTGCGCGAGGCCTGCGGGCTGCCGCACAACATGGTGGTCGGCATGGCCGGCGTGCTGGATTCGGCGCGGTTCCGCTACTTCCTCGCGGAAGAGTTCAAGGTCAGCGTCGAGGACGTCACCGCCTTCGTGCTCGGCGGCCACGGCGACACCATGGTGCCGAGCGTACGCTATTCGACCGTCGCCGGCATTCCGCTGCCGGACCTGGTCAAGATGAAGTGGACGACCGAGAAGCGCATCGAGGAGATCGTCGATCGCACCCGCATGGGCGGCGGCGAGATCGTCGCGCTGCTGAAGACCGGCTCCGCCTTCTACGCGCCGGCCGCTTCCGCCATCCAGATGGCCGAGAGCTACCTCAAGGACAAGAAGCGCGTGCTGCCCTGCGCCGCCTACCTCAAGGGCGAATACGGCGTCAAAGGCATCTACGTCGGCGTGCCGGTGGTGATCGGCGCCAAGGGCGTCGAGCGCATCGTCGAGATTTCGCTGGATGCCAACGAAAAGGCCATGTTCAAGAAGTCCGTCGACGCCGTGAAGGGCTTGAATGCGGCGGTCAAGAAGATCAAGGCGGCGGCGAAAAAGAAGAAGTGATCTTACTTAAAGCCGTTACATTCGGACGCTAGAATCCGGCGTCACCGGGACCGGGGAGAGCAACATGAATATTCACGAGTACCAGGGCAAAACGCTGCTCGCCAAGTACGGCGTCAGCGTACCCCGCGGCAAGGTGGCGTTCAGCGTCGAAGACGCGGTGGCGGCGGCCAAGGAACTGGGCGGACCGGTCTACGTGGTCAAGTCGCAGATCCACGCCGGCGGCCGCGGCGCCGGGCGTTTCAAGGGCAACGAGGGCGGCGAGGGCGGTGTGCGCGTCGTCAAGTCGGTCGACGAGGTCAAGGAAGCGGCCGGCGAAATGCTCGGCCACGTCCTGGTCACCAAGCAGACCGGCCCGGCCGGCAAGGAAGTGAAGCGGCTCTACATCGAGGAAGGCTGCGACATCGCCCGCGAGCTTTACCTCGGCATGTTGCTCGACCGCGAAACCTCGCGCCTGACCATGATGGCCTCGACCGAAGGCGGCATGGAGATCGAGGAAGTCGCGGCCAAGACGCCCGAGAAGATCCTCAAGGTGGCGGTCGATCCGGCCGTCGGCTTCAAGGGCTTCCACGCCCGCGAGCTCGCCTACGGCCTCGGCCTCGAAGGCGACCAGGTCAAGTCGGCGGTCAAGTTCATGACCGCGCTCTACATGGCGTTCACCGATCTCGACTGCTCGCTGGTCGAGATCAACCCGCTGGTGGTGACCGGCGCCGGCGACGTCATTGCGCTCGACGCCAAGGTCAACTTCGACGACAACGCGCTCTTCCGCCACAAGGACGTGGCCGAGATGCGCGACGAGTCGGAAGAGGACGACAAGGAACTCGAGGCCGGCAAGTACGACCTCAACTACATCGCGCTCGACGGCGAGATCGGCTGCATGGTCAACGGCGCCGGCCTGGCCATGGCGACCATGGACATCATCAAGCTGTGCGGCAGCGAACCGGCTAACTTCCTCGACGTCGGCGGCGGCGCCACGGCCGAGAAGGTCACGGCGGCGTTCAAGATCATTCTCTCCGATCCCAAGGTCAAAGGCATCCTGGTCAACATCTTCGGCGGCATCATGCGCTGCGACGTGATCGCCGAGGGCGTCGTC